>JAGYHM010000068.1 GCA_018457305.1 Fusobacterium sp.
TTATTTTTGAAGAAGAAGATTATGAGGAAAATATATCTTTACTAGAAAATAGAATTGCTTTAGCTGGAATAAAATATAATAAAGTTAAAAAAATGAGAAAGACAAAAGATTATTTGTTAGATTTCTTTGATTTATTAAGTTTAGAGAGCTTTGATTTGGAAGACAGAGAAAATTCTATTAGAGCAGCAGCTCACTTACTTTCTTATATAAAATTGATGCAAAAAGAGAATGATTTACCTTTTGAAAAAATAGAGTATAAAAACATAAATAAAATAATGGAACTTAATGTAAATACTCAAAATAATTTAGATTTAGTTGCAAAAAGAGGGGAAGAATCAAAGGGAACTCTTTTAGGAGTTTTAGATAAATGCTCAACTTCTATTGGAAGTAGAGAACTTAGAAAACTTATAAAAAATCCATTTTTAGATAAAAAAATAATAGAGCAAAGATTGTTTTATGTAGATTATTTTTATAATAATGTACTTTTGAGAGAAGATTTAAGAACTTTGCTGAAAGATATTTACGATATTGAAAGAATTACTACAAAAATAATTTATGGCTCAGAAAATGGGAAAGATTTATTGTCTTTAAAAATTTCTATTAGAAAAGCCTTAGAAATTTATAAATTATTGGAAGAACATGAAGAAATAAGAAAAATATTTAAAATAGATTTAGAAACTTTACTAGAATTTCATAATAAAATTGAAGAAATTATAAGTGAAGATGCACCTTTTACAGTTAGAGAAGGTGGAATAATTAAAGATGGTTATAATCAAAATTTAGATGAACTTAGAAAAATCTCAAGAATGGGAAAAGATTATATCTTAGAAATTGAACAAAGAGAAAAAGAAAAAACTGGAATAAAGGGTTTAAAAATTAAATTTAATAAAGTTTTTGGTTATTTTATTGAGGTAACAAAGGCTAATCAACATTTAGTTCCTGATGAATACATTAGAAAGCAAACTCTTGTGAACTGTGAAAGATATATAGTTCAGGAATTAAAAGAATATGAAGAAAAAATTATAACTGCTAAGGCAAAAATTGAAAGTTTAGAATACGAATTATTTAAAAATTTATCTTTTGAGATAAAAGAAAAAATTTATTCTTTAACTGATTTGGCAAAAAAAATTGCACTCTTAGATATAACAGCAAATTTTGCATATATTGCAACTAAAAATTCTTACACAAAACCTACATTAACAGAAGATGAAGATTTAGAAATTATTGGGGGGAGACACCCAATAGTAGAAGTTTTAATTCCGAAGGGAGAATATGTAAAAAATAACATTAGATTAGATAAAGAAAATAATTTAATTATTTTGACTGGACCTAATATGTCTGGAAAATCAACTTATATGAAACAAGTTGCGTTAAATATTATTATGGCACACATAGGTTCTTATGTTTCAGCAAATAAAGCTATAATTCCTATTGTTGATAAAATTTTTACAAGAGTTGGTGCAAGTGATGACTTACTTACTGGGCAATCAACTTTTATGTTAGAGATGACAGAGGTGGCAGGAATTTTAAATAATGCAACAGCTAAATCATTTATTATTTTAGATGAGGTTGGAAGAGGAACATCAACTTACGATGGAATTTCAATTGCTACTGCAATAACAGAGCATATTCACGATAAGATAAAAGCAAAGACAATTTTTGCAACTCATTATCATGAATTAACAGAATTAGAAAAAGAGTTAGAAAGAGCTAAAAATTTTAGAGTAGAAGTAAAAGAAAATGGTAAAAATATTATTTTCTTGAGAGAAATAGTAAAAGGTGGAGCAGATAAATCTTATGGAATTGAAGTTGCAAGATTATCAGGAGTTCCACAAGAAGTTCTGAAACGTTCAAAAACAATTTTACAAAAATTAGAGAAAAGAAAAAATTTAATTGAAAATAAAATTAAAGCAGAGCAGATGAATTTATTTGGTTTTATGCAAGAAGATAATGTTGAAAATGAAGTTATAGAAGAAATTGTAGAAATGAAAGATGAAGAAAAGAAAGTTTTAGAAATTTTAGAAAATTTAGATTTGAATAATTTAAGTCCTATTGATAGTTTATTGAAATTAAATGAAATAAAAAGTATTCTTAGTGGAGGAAAAAATGACTAAAAAGAAATTTTTCTATATAATAGGTGGAATAGCTATAGTAATTTTAGGTTATTTTAATTATTTTTCTGATGAAGGTGAAATAAAAGATATAAAGAAAACAATAGAAACAAAGAATGCCGTATATCAAAGTGAAGATTATTATGTTGAAGCAGAAAAAGAAATAGATTATATAGATGAAAAAGAAAGTAAGTTTGAAAAGGCAAAGGCAAAAATAAGAGACATAATTTTAACGGGAGATAATGCTTTTTTAGATAAGGCAAGAAATTTAATTTTAAAATCTAATATAGTTGCTTTAAGTCCAAAAGGTTGGAAGATAAATGCTTCTGAGTTAAAATATGAAAAAGCAAGTGATTCTTTAGTTTCTAATGAATTTGTTTCTATAAAAAATGAAAAAAAAGGAATAGAAATAACAGGAAATAGATTGAAAACGAATGTTTCTATGGATTATGTTACTTTAGATAAGGGAGTTACTATAAAAAATAAATTTTATAGTTTAGTGGCAGATAGTGCAAACTATGATTCTAAGACAAAAAAAATTATTTTAGATGGTAATATAAAAGTTATAGGAAATACAAAAGAGAATAAAGATAAAATATCTGGAACTTTTAATAAGGTTTATCATGATGTAGATAAGAGAAATACTTATGCAAGCGAAGGCTTTAATTTGTTTTATGATGGAATAGACTTAAGTGGAAAAAATATTGTCTTAAACGACAATGAAGAAACATTCTCAATAACTGAAAATATAAAGATAAAATACCAAGATTATATCTTTGATTTGAATAAAATTGAAAAAGAAAAAAATACAGATATAGTTAAATTTTATGGAGAAATTACAGGTGGTAATCAAAAATATTCTTTGAAAGCTAATAGTGGAGAATACAATATAAAAAATAAAATCTTTAGAATTTTTGGAAATATTGAAGCAAAATCTACAGATGAAAATTTAGCAGGAGAAGTATTGGCAGACGAAATTAGATATAATACTGAAAGTAAAGATATTGAACTTATAGCAAATGCTAATAATAAAGTAAAGTATATCTCTAAAATAAATAATCTTGAAGGAGAATATTTTATTTTTAATAGAGAGACTAAAATTTTAAAAACAGATAAAGAATTTTTTGCTATAAATAATAAAAATCAAAGTGTTAAAGGAGATAATTTAACTTACAATATAGATACAAAAGATTTAAGAATATTGAATAATATTATTTTTAAAGATGATGATTATATAGCAAAAACTAAAAATATTGATTTTGATTCAAAAACTTCTATTTTAACTGTACCAGAAGATTTTGAGATTGATTTTATAAAACAAAATATGAAATTAAAGGGAAGTAATATAATATATAATAAATTAACAGAAGAATTAGCAACTAATAATCCCATAAAATTATATAATAATGGAACAGAAATTAGTGGAAAAAATTTAGTTTATAATAATAAAACTTTACTTGGAAAAATAGAAGGTGTAATTTCTATAAAAAATCCAAAAGAAAAAATATCTGGAACAGCAAAAGAGATAGTATTTAAAAAAGATAATTATGCAAAACTTATTGGAGCAATTAATATAAAAAAAGATAAGACCAGTATAGATACAGACACTGTAAATTATTTATATACAGATAAAAAAATTCATTCAACTTCTGTTGTGAATTTTAAAGATAGAGAAAAAAATATGCAGGGGGAACTTATAGATTTAGTTTATGATCCTAAAACTAAAGAGGGAACTGCTAAAAATCTAAAATTAAAAGATAGCCAAAAAGATGTAAAAGCAGATAAAGTTTTTATTTATAATGAGAGAAATGAATTAGACTTAGTTGGAAATGTTGTTTTAAATTATGGTACAGATAAAATAAATACTCAAAAATTAACTTATAATTTAAAAACGAATGATATGGAAATAAAAACAAGAACAAAGGTTTCTTATAAAGATTATGTAATGAATTTTAATAGTGGACTTATAAATAAAGAAACAGGAGCAATATCTTTAAAAAATGCTGAAATAGAAAATACTAAGGGAGATAAATTTTCTGCTGAAAAAATTTATGGAAATCTTGATGATGGACTTATTCATTTTAGAAATAAAGTGAAAGGAAAGACAAAACATAAAGATGGAGATATTAAATTTAGTGGAGAAAAAGTAGATTTATATTTAGAAAAAGAAGCAGATAAATATGTTGCAAAAAAAATAATCATAGATGAAAAATCTGAAATAAGTCAGCTTAATAAAACTGTTAAGGCAGATTATATTGAAGTAGATTTAGTAAAAAATATGGTTTATTCTAAAAAGAGACCAAAATTATTTGTTAAAAATATAGATAATAATCCTAATAAAAATATTGAAGTTGAAGCAGATGAAATTGATGCAAACCTTACAACAAAGATTGCAAATTTAAGAAAAAATATTTTTGCTAAAGTTAAAACGATAGATAAGAAAAATAATAAAATAAAAAATGTTGAACTTGTTGCACAAAGAGCAGTTGTATCTGAAAAAGTAGTTGATATTTATGAGAATATAAAAATTGCAGATGAAGATGCAGTTATAAAAGCAGATGAAGGACATTATTATATTGATACAAATAAAGTGAAGGCAAAGGGAAATGTTAGAATAGATTATGTAAAAGGAGCAAGATAATGATTAGTTTAATAGCAGAAAATCTTGTTAAATCATATAAAAATAGAAAAGTAGTAAATAAAGTTAGTCTTGAAGTTAATAAAGGAGAAATAGTTGGACTTTTAGGACCAAATGGAGCAGGAAAAACTACGACTTTTTATATGATAACTGGAATAGTTAAACCTGATTCTGGGAAAGTGAGTTGTAATGAAAGAAATATAACTAAATTTCCAATGTATAGAAGGGCAGATTTAGGAATAGGTTATCTTGCACAAGAACCATCAATTTTTAGAAATTTAACAGTTGAAGAAAATTTAAGAATAGTTCTTGAAATGAAAAATATTTCTAAAGAGGAGCAAGATAAAAAAATAAATGATTTATTAGAAGAATTTAAGATAACACATATAAGAGATTCCTTAGGTTATTCTTTGTCTGGTGGAGAGAGAAGAAGAGTTGAAATTGCTAGAACAATAGCAAATAATCCTGATTTTATTTTACTAGATGAACCTTTTGCAGGAGTTGATCCAATAGCAGTTGAAGATATACAAAATATAATTATGTATTTAAAAGAAAGAGGTTTAGGAATTTTGATAACTGACCACAATGTTAGAGAAACTCTAAGAATAACAGATAAGTCTTATATAATGGCAAAAGGAAAAGTAATAGTTAAAGGAACAGCTGAGCAGATAGCAAATAATGAAGAAGCAAAAAAAATATACTTAGGAGAAAAATTTAAGTTAGATTAAGAAAAAAATATTTGGAGGAAAAATGCTTACAGGAAATGAGATTAGACAGAAATTTATAGAATTTTTTAAGAGTAAAGAACATAAACATTTTGAAAGTGCATCACTTATCCCAGATGACCCAACTTTACTTTTAACAGTTGCAGGTATGGTACCGTTTAAACCATATTTCTTAGGACAAAAACAAGCACCTTGTCCAAGAGTAACAACACATCAAAAGTGTATAAGAACAAATGATTTGGAAAATGTTGGAAGAACAGCAAGACATCATACTTTTTTTGAAATGTTAGGAAATTTTTCTTTTGGAGATTATTTCAAAGAAGAGGCTATCACTTGGTCTTGGGAATTTATTACAGAAGTTTTAAAATTAGACAAAGAAAAATTATGGGTGACAGTTTTTACAACAGATGATGAAGCAGAAAAAATTTGGATAGAAAAATGTAATTTTCCAAAAGAGAGAATAGTAAGAATGGGAGAAGAAGATAACTGGTGGTCAGCAGGACCAACTGGTTCTTGTGGACCTTGTTCTGAAATTCATGTTGATTTGGGAGTTAAATTTGGTGGAGATGAAAACTCTAAAATTGGAGATGAGGGAACAGATAACAGATTTATTGAAATTTGGAACTTAGTTTTCACTGAATGGAATAAAAAAGAAGATGGAACCTTAGAACCTCTTCCTAAAAAGAATATTGATACAGGAGCAGGACTTGAAAGAGTTGCTGCAGTTGTTCAAAATAAAACAAATAACTTTGAAACAGATTTATTGTTTCCTTTAGTACAAGAAGCAGAAAAATTAACAGGACAAAAATATGAAGATGATA
>JAGYHM010000069.1 GCA_018457305.1 Fusobacterium sp.
AAACTTTTTTCTCTTAAATCTTCATAAATTCCACCTTGTACTATTGCAAAAAGTCCTTGTGTATCTTTATTTTTATGTGCTTCCACACATCTTTTTGCCCATCTTGTTGTTCTCTCAATAGATGGGATTAAATATTCTCTACTTGAAAGTCCCGGTGGACATTCATCAAAAAGCATTACTATATCCGAACCTAAATTATTTTGAATTTCTATTGATTTTTCAGGGGAAATAAAATGTTTAGAGCCATCTAAATGCGAACGAAAATAAACACCTTCTTCTTTTATTTTTCTCAAATCTCCCAAACTAAAAACTTGAAAGCCTCCACTATCAGTTAAAATTGGCTTCTTCCAATTCATAAATTTATGAAGCCCTCCCAGTCTTACAATCAATTCATCTGTCGGTCTTAAATATAGGTGATAAGTATTTCCTAAAATAATTTCACTCCCTATATCTAAAAGTTCTTCTTTTGACATAGTCTTAACAGTTGCTTGTGTTCCCACTGGCATAAAAACTGGTGTTTCTATTTCTCCATGTGGAGTAAATATTTTCCCAATTCTAGCCTTGCCATCTTTTTTTTCTAATTTATATGTAACTGGTAATTTACTCATTTTTCTCCTAAATTCTATCTTTTATCTCTCTATTCCTATGACATCTCTTATCTTCATAATGTTATTTATTAAATGATTATATTCGTGTTTATCGTTTATTTCTATTGAAATTTTAACTTTAATCAATTTTTCTCCATTTTTTTTCATCTCTGAAGAGTTTAATCCGACTATATTTATTTTATGAGTTGCTATTAAGTTTACTACATCCATAAGCATATTTAATCTATCTCTAACTATCACTGTAAAAGAAAAAACATACTTATTGATTTTAGTTTCCAACATTTTTGAATCCCATTTTACTTCTATCTCTCTTGTCGGATCTTTTTCTATCATAGCTTTTAAGCTAGTACAATCACATCTATGAACTGTTATTCCTGTTAATTTTGTTACAAAACCACTTATTTCATCTCCTGGTAAAGGTGTACAACATTTTCCAAATCTAATAAGTGTATTATTGATTCCATCTATAACTATTCCAAAATTATTTTTTCCTTCTTTTAATCTTTCTTCTTTTTTCTTTAAAACTTCTTCTAAAGTTATTGATGAAGCTGCTCTTTCTCTCTCAATTTTAGTTTTAAATTTTGTTATTATAACTTCTATTTTACTTCTTTTTTCTCCAACTTGATAATAAAAATCATCTAAATGTGTCATATTATTTTTTTGCATATATTTTTTTACTATGCTATCTTCTTCTAATTCTTTTAAAGTTATTCCAAGTCTTGACATTTCTTTTTCTAATGTCTCACGACCAAATTTTATAATTTCATCTTTGTTTTGGTCTTTTATAAATTTCTTTATCTTACTTCTAGCTCCATGAGTTTTTACTATATCTAACCAATCAACACTAGGACCTTTTGAATTTTTAGAAGTTATTATTTCTACCTTATCTCCATTTTGGAGTTTATAATCTATTGTTACCATTTTTCCATTTACTTTTGCTCCAATACATTTACAACCAACTTGTGTATGCACCATAAAGGCAAAATCTAAAGCCGTTGCTCCAAGAGGAAGTTCTATAATGTCTCCCTTAGGTGAAAAAGTAAAAATAGTTTTTTTATTTATATCCCCCGTTACTGTTTCAATAAAATCTTCTGTGGTTTCTGAATCTTTATGATGCTCTATAATGTCTCTTAACCATCCATAAATATTATCTTCTTGAGTAGTTCTTTTATTTTCTTTATAATTCCAATGAGCTGCTATTCCTTCTTCTGCTATTTCATCCATTTCCTTTGTTCTAATTTGAATTTCAATAAATTTCCCCAAAGGTCCAACTATTGTCGTATGAATAGACTGATAATTATTTGATTTTGGAACTGCTACATAATCCTTAAATCTTCCCGGAACAGGAGTATATTTACTATGAATTATTCCAAGTACATGATAGCAATCTACCTTATCATTTACTATAATTCTAACCCCTATTAAATCATAAATATCATCAAATTCTTTTCCTTTATGATACATTTTTTTATAAATACTATAAAAATGTTTAAATCTTCCTTTTACATCGGCTTTTATTTTATTGTCATATAACAACTTAATAACCGTTTGTATAAAGGCATCTACATAGTCTTTTCTCTCAGATTTTGTATTATCAACTAAAGATTTTATTTGTGAAAATTCTTCTCTGTGTAAATAATAAAAAGATAAATCTTCTAATTCTGTTTTTATTTTTGACATTCCTAATCTATGAGCAAGTGGAGCATAAATATCTAGTGTTTCTTTTGAGATAGATAATTGTTTTTCTGGCTTCATAAATTTTAATGTTCTCATATTGTGAAGTCTATCTGCTAATTTTATTAAAATAACTCTTACATTTTCAGCCATTGCTAAAATCATTTTTCTAACATTTTCTGCTTGATTTTTTGTTCCATTAGGAAGAGCCTTAAGCTTTGTTACTCCATCAACTAAAAGAGCAGTTGTATCTCCAAAATTATATCTAATATCTGCAACAGAAATTAAGGTATCTTCAACTACATCATGAAGTATACCTGCTACAATCGTATCTGTGTCCATTTTTATATCAATTAAAATTTTTGCAACTTCAACTGGATGCATAATATAGTCTTCTCCAGATTTTCTATACTGTCCTATATGGCATTCCTCTGCAAATATCAGTGCTAATTTTAGTTTTTCTAAATCAATTTCTAAGTGATTTCTTTTTACTCTCTCAACAAGCTGTTCCCAATATTCCATAATAACCTTCTTTCTAATCTAATCCTAATATTTCATAAGAGTTAAAATAGGATAACCCTCCAATTTATCTCTTCCTTTTAATTCTTCTAACTCTATTAAAAATGCTAACCCTGCAACTACTCCTCCTAATTCTTCAACTAATTTTATAGTTGCTTCAACTGTTCCTCCAGTTGCTAGTAAATCATCTACTATTAAAACTCTTTGTCCTTTTTTTATTGAATCTTTATGCAGACATAAAGAATTTGACCCATATTCCAAATCATAAGAATAAGATATTACTTCTCTTGGTAGTTTCCCGGGTTTTCTAACTGGTACAAATCCTATTCCTAAGGCATAAGATACAGGACAACCAAAAATAAATCCTCTTGCTTCTGGTCCAACAACTAAATCTATTTTATTTTCTTTTGAAAATTCTACTATTTTGTCTGTTGCATCTTTATATGCTTCCCCATTATTCATTAAAGGACTTATATCTCTAAATAAAATTCCCTCCTTTGGAAAATCTTTTACATCTGCTACATAATCTTTTAAATTCATCTTCTTCTCCCTACTATTTAATTTTATTTTTTAATATCATATATTTATCTGCATTGTTTTTTAATATCATATATTTATTCATATTATATGATATTGGTATTGACTGAGTTTCTAAAATTTTCATTATATTCATAAATTTTTCTTGTTCGTTATTTTGATAATATACATCAGCCAATTCAACTAATATATCTCCTATTTTATCTCTTTCTAAAACTTCCTTCATTAAAATTTCTTCTGCCTTATTAAATTGATTTTTTTCTATAAGAACTGAAGAATAATATTCTATAAAATCCTGCTTATTTTTATTGTTATTATATAAAACTTCTAATATTTCTAATAATTTATCATTTTCTCTATTTTTATAAATAATTTTTATCTGATTTAAAAAATATTTATTCCAACTTATACTTAAAGTATCATTTCTTTTAATCAAAAACATATTTTCTAAAATTTCTCTTGCTAAAGTATAATCATTTTTTATATACGCCAAATTAAATTGGCTTTTTATATATAAATTACTATTTTTATTTAAAATATTTTTAGAATATTTTTCTATGTTTTTTATATCTTTTGTTTCATAAAAAATTTCTAATAAATTATGAAGAACTTCTTCATTTTCAGGTTCTTTCTCTAAAATTTCTACATATAATTTTTTTGCTTTTTCTAAATCTCCAAATTCTATATAAACATAAGCCATTTCTTTTAATAAGTAAGTATCTCTAACTCCTTCAGAATAGGCCAATTTATATTCTTTTAATGCTTTCACCTTACTCCCACTCTCATAAGCATTTAAACCCTTAATAAAATTATAATTTTTTTGATTATTGATATTGCTACAAGCCACAAAAATAAATCCTAAACAAAGAACAAAATTTTTCATAAATATTCCCCTCTTTATTATATTTTTTTATTTTTTATCTTCTATTTCCTCTAATTTTTTTATATTATCACTAGAAACATAACCACCTGAAATTATAAGTTTAAAAGCCATTTCTACACTTATATCTAATTTGTGTACTTCCTCTTTGGGAACACAAACCAACATACCTGAAGTTGGATTTGGAGAAGTTGGTATAAATACATTTACTATGTCTTTATCTCCTAAAAAACTCTCAAAGTTTTTGTTATTTTCAGCAGTCATAAAGCCAATAGCATACAAACCTTTTCTTGGGTACTCTACTGCTACAACTTTTTTATATAGTGTTTCTTCCTCTGATAGATAATATAAATCTATAATTTGTCTTATAGTTGAATATACAGTTTTTATTATCGGAATTTTTTCTACTACTCTAGTCAATTTCCCTATAATTTTTGAAAAAAATACAAATTTCATTGTACAACCAACTATAATTATAAAAATAAAAATTATAATTATAGATATAATATAAACTAATATTTCAAATTCTGTTTGATAACCCTGACCACTATAAATTAAAACTAATAATTTTCTAATTACTTTTGTTATTATTGTTCCTCTTATAAGATTTAAAACTATATTCAAAAGCCAGTTAAATATATAAAATGTTATTACCAAAGGTAAAATTGTTATTAAACCTGTAATAAAAAAACTTTTTATTTTATTCATAAACTCCTACTTTCTCAGTAATTATTTTCATAAATACCTTTGAGACTCTCATCTTATCAACTTCTAAAACTTTCAAATAAATATCACCTATAGTCAGCTCATCTCCTATATTACACACCTTACTAAGGTTTGTAACTATAAGACCTCCTAAACTTTCATAATCTTCAGATTCAGGTAAAAATATTTCCAGATCTTTATTTAGAGTTTCTATATCTATCATTGCATCAACTTCATATTCTTGTTCACCAATCTTTTTATAATAAAACTCTTCTTCATCGTCATCGTATTCATCTCTTATTTCTCCAACGATTTCTTCCATTAAATCTTCAATTGTAACAAGTCCTACAACTCCACCATACTCATCCAATACCATTGCTATATGAACTTGTAGACTTCTAAACTCTTTCAAAATTTCTATTATAGATTTAGTTTCAGGTATATAATAACCCTTTCTAACTATTTCTCCTATTGGTGTAGACATATTTCCACTTTTTATATGTTTCATAATATCTTTTATATACAATACACCAACTATATCATCTATAGTTTCTTTATATACAGGTATTCTTGAGAAACCACTATCAATAATTTCATCCCAAACTTCATCTATTGTTTTTTTACTTTCAAAAGCCAACATAGAAGTTCTAGGAGTCATCACTTCTTTTGCACTTGTCTGTCCTAAATTAACTATTGAATGTATCATTTCTTTTTCATCTTCTTCAATTATTCCTTCAGCATTTCCAACATTAACAAAAGAAATTATATCTTCTTCCGTTATCATTATATTAGAGCTTGTTAAATTTATTCCTAAAACTCTTCCTATAAATTTAGAAATTAACATCAATAAATAAATTACTGGTTTAAAAATAAATGATATAAAATATATTATAACTATTACTCCTGCTGATATTTTTGAAGCATTATTTCTTGCTATCAATTTTGGTGTTATCTCTCCAAAAATCAATATTAAAACTGTCATTAAAGCTGTTGCTAACAAAACTGATGAACTTTTTTGTCCAAAATGATTTATAACTACAACCGTTGCAATTGAAGATGCTAAAATATTTACTATATTATTTCCAATAAGTAAGCCCGTTAGCATTTCATTTGGATCCTTTAACCACTGCCTTAATAAACTCCATTTTTTACCATGTTTATTTTCATCTAACTTTTCTAAATCATTACTTCTATATGCTGTTAATGCCGTTTCTGATGCTGAAAAAAATCCAGACAATAAAATTAAAACTACTAATATTAACACATTTATATACGTGTCCAATTTATACATACACCTTCCTTGATTTTT
>JAGYHM010000003.1 GCA_018457305.1 Fusobacterium sp.
AGTTATTACAGAACCTGCTCCTATAAGTGAATTATCTCCAACACTAACTGGTGCAACTAACATTGTATCACTACCAATAAAAGCATTTTTACCAATTTCTGTTTTAAATTTATTTACTCCATCATAGTTACAAGTTATTGTTCCTGCTCCAATATTAGTTTTTTCTCCAATATGTGCATCACCTAGATAAGTTAAATGTCCAGCTTTTACACCTTTTTCTAAAACTGATTTTTTAGTTTCAACAAAGTTTCCAATATGTACATTTTCTTTTAAATGACTCTTAGGTCTTAAATGTGCAAAAGGTCCTATTGTTACTCCACTTTCCATTATACTTTCTTCTATAACAGAGGCTTCTATTCTAACATTAGAGGCAATTTTACTATCTATAATTCTAGTGTTTGATAAAATCTCACAGTTTTCTCCAATTTCTGTATTTCCTTGAATAAACACATTAGGATAAATAACTGTATCTTTTCCTATCTTAACATCATCATAAATATAAGTTGCTTCTGGATTTATTAAAATTACTCCATCTTCCATAAGCTCATTATTTTTTCTTTCTCTTATAATTTTTTCTGCAAGAGCTAAATCAACCTTTGAATTTACTCCTAAAACTTCTCTATTATCTTCAAGTAAATGAGATAATATTTTTTTATCTTCTCTATTTAAGATTTCTATTACATCTGTAATGTAATATTCTCCTTTTTCATTATTGTTATTTATTTTTTCAAGAGCCTTAAATAAGTCTTGGCAGTTAAAAATATAGACACCTGTATTTATTTCTTTTATTTTTTTAGTGTGTTCGTTTGCTTCTTTTTCTTCAACAATTTTTAAAACTTTTCCATGCTCTTTGACTATTCTTCCATAACCAAAAGGATTTTCAAAATAAGCAGTTAAAATTGCTGCTGAAATCTTATTTTCTTTATAAAAATTATAAAAATTTTCTAATGTTTTTTTAGTTAAAAGTGGTGTATCTCCACAAACTATTAAAACATCTCCAGCGTAATCTTTCAATTTTTCTTGGGCTTGCATTATAGCATGACCTGTTCCTAATTGTTTCTCTTGTAAAACATAGGAAACTTCTTTTTCAAACTCAGATAACTTAGATAAAATTTCATCTTTTTTATAACCTAAAATTAAAATATTTTCTTCGGCTTTTAAAGAATTTAAAATCTCTAAAATTCTAACTAGCATAGGCTTCCCATTTACAGAATGAATAACTTTTGGTATATCAGATTTCATTCTAGTTCCTTTACCCGCTGCTAAAATAACTGATTTAAGCGACATATTTCCTCCTTATGAAAAATCTTTCATTAAATTATCGTATGCTTCATTTATTTTTTTTAATTTATCTTCGTGTTGTTCTTTTTCTCTTTCGCTTGCATTGGCAAATTTATCAGGGTGATTTTCTTTAACCTTTTTCAAATATGCCTTTCTTAATTCTTCTTTTGTACAGTTTTTATTAACACCTAATTCTTGATAATATTTATCTCTATTAACAGTCCAAGAATTATACCCACTTCCTCCATAATTCTGTTGATAACTATTATTAGAATTTCTATATGCTCCACTATTTGCCTGTCTAAAAAATTCGTTAAACATTTCTTCGGCTTCTTTATTACTATAATAGTATGTTTTTTGATAAGTTTTTCTTTTGGGTTTTTTAGGAGCAAATATTTTTGAAATTAGCCAAACTAAGATAATTAACCAAAAATATTTTATTGAAAACCAACCAAAGAAAAATATTATTCCCAAGATAATAACCATAACAGGAAAAATTTTTAAAGTTCTTTCCACTCCATTAGTTATTAACAAAACGAATAATAGCATTACTAACAAAATTGCTAACGGGGACATCTTTCCCTCCTCATAAATAAAATTTAATTTATTTAAAAAATTAAATCTCTAAATTTCTTTTCTCATTATATCATAGATACAAATTTTTAAAAATAATAATTTTAAAAAAATTTTAGTTTTAGATAAAAAATTATCTGTAAATAAAAATAGTTCTAGATTAAAATCCAGAACTATTTTAAACTTATTCTTTTCTATTTGTTAAGATTGAAACGATAATTAAATCCTGCTCCATAAGTTGTATATTTATTTATTCCAACTTTTCCTACAACATTAAAATTATCAGTAGGGGCATAAGCTACACCAACTGCCACAGCTTGTGTTCCATCAAAACCAGCAACAGCTGCTCCAATATTAACATCTCCTGCTTTTCCGTGTACCATATCAACCATTGACATAGCTGCAACAGCCGCTATACCATTTGAAGTTTTTTTGTCTAATTTTTTTATAGCAGAAGTATTTTCTATAATTGCTTTCTTATTTTCTGTTATAGCTTTTCTATTTTCTACTGCATATGTTTGGACTTCTTTTATAGCACCAGTATTTGATTTAGTTTCTCCATCTATTCCTTTCATTATTTGTCCATTTTCTTTTAGTTTTCCTTTAAGGTCATTTAATTCAGCTGTATTTTTTCCAATAGCTATTGTATTTTTTACTACTTTTCCATCAACTTTTGTTAATTCTGTTTTATCGGCTTTCTTTGCTAACTCAGCTGTCATCGTTTCTTTATCTGCTTTTTTATCAATTGCTGCTGTATTTGTATTTACTTGGTCAATCGCTTTATTTACTGTTTCAACAGTTTTTGGTAAAGCATTTATCAATTCTGTTTCCATTCTACGAGCACGATATGCTGTTGAAGTTGCATCAAATAATTTCTTTTGCCCTTCATTCCAACTCTTATCTTCCTTATCGACTAACAAGATAACTTCTACCTCACCTTCTTTAATTCCATACCATTTAGCAAGTTTATTTTTTCCTTTTGTATAAAAAGAGTTTATTTTAGACTTCAACATGTTGTTAATAAAACCAGTTCCCATTTCATTCAAAATAGCATTCTTATTTTGTGCAAATTGTTTAAGTATTGTTGCTGTTCCAGCATGTTTCCATCCATCTGTTTTTTCAAGAGTGTCATTCAATTCTTTCATGTTTTGTAATACTTGCTCATGAGTATGAGTTACTTTTTTCCCTGCATAATTATGCTCTGTTCCTAAATCAATTTTCTTTAAATCTTCTGCATAACCAACTGCACCAGTCATAGCAAATACAACTAATGTAGCAAGAGTTATATTAACTCTTCTTTTAAGCCAACCTTTTACATTTTTTTCAAAAATCATTTTCATTTTACAACCTCCTAATTTTTATTTATGTTTCTTATATCGTATATATTATCGTCTTTTATTTCGTTTTTCAAGCAAAAAAAAAAAAAAAAGAACATATTAAATTTTATATTGAAATATAATAAAAAATGAAAGTTGTCTTATTATTTATAAAAATATTATAATAAAAATTGCCTCTAATTTTTAAATTTTATATAAAAAAATCGTGTTAAATTTTTTTATTTTTTAACACGATTAAAAATATTTTTTTTATTTTCTTCTTATTTTCTTTTTACTACTGCATTTCTTTCAAAAGCATATCTATGTAAGTTTACATCTTCTCCAACCTCAACTTCATGAATATTATTTTTCATAAAAGCATACATATTTATTTTCTTTACTGATTTTGGAAAATTTAATTCTGTTAAAGAGTTATTGAAAAAAGCTGATGTATCTATTAGCTCTAAATTTTCTGGAAAATTTACTTCTTCCAATTCATTCATAGCAAATGCACTACATTCAATAGTCTTTACTTTATTTCCAAATTTAATATCTTTTAATTTATTTCTATAAAAAGCATAACCTTCTATTTCAACTAAAGCCTCTGGTAATTTTACTTCTGTTAATTTACAAACTCCAAAAGCATCATAACCTATACTTTCAACAGTTTCAGGAATTACAACCGAAGTTAATCCTCTTCTATAAAAAGCATTCATTCCTATTCTTGTTAAAGGTAAACCGTCTGGAGTTACTTCAGGAATTATCATATCAGTAAAACCTTCAGTTTTCACTTTAGCTTTTCCCTTAGGGGTCATACCTTTTATTTCACTTCCCTTAAAAATAAAATCATCATATTCCCATACATTTTGACACATGTTTCCTCCTTAATTCTACCATCTTGTTAATTGAACTATTTCATTAAATGTTTCTAATTGAGTTTTTACTTGTCCAAAGTCTTCCATTTGTTGGTCATAACCCATTTTTATTAAAGGCACTTTAGCTTCGTCAAATATTTGTTTAAGTGATGGATACTCCATTTCTTCAGTATCGTTAAAGTTCATCATAAATAACAAACATCCATCTGCTTTATTATCTTTTACTAAATCTAAAACATATTTTGGTCTTTTATAAATATCTGGGTCATAAAGAATTGGGTCTTCATCCATTCTAGCAAATTGATCTGCTAATGCTAACATTGGATCTTCTATGCTCATATCTATATCAATTTTTAATGCTCTTGATTCATGAGCAACATCATCTGCTACAATACAAACTTTATATTTATCAAAAATTTCCATAAGTCCCGGATTATCTGTGATAACTCCACTAGTTACAACTCTTACTCCATCCCAATTTTCTTCTGGAAGAGCTTCAAGTTTTTCATTTAATTTTTTTAACAGTGCTGTATGTTCATCTTTTAACATGAAATATGAACTTTTTAATACATAAGTTCTATCTGATGCTTTTATTGTTTGAGGATGAACTGATGCAAGTTTTATAAACTTTCTTTTTTCTGCTCTATTTTCATTATAAACTTCAAATGCTTTTTTTAGATTTTCATCTGTAATTTCTACATCACAAATTTTTTCTATTTCTTTTTTAGCATTATTAAATATTCTGGCATTATATTTTTTACCAAATTCTTCTTTTCTATGTTGTCCATGATTTAAAAATATCATAGGAATTTTTCTACCTGCACTAACTTTATAATTTTGTGAAAATGGTCTTAAAGTATCATCTAATGTTGTTATCATTGAAGCTGATAATCCATCTAATGTTCCATCTAAAGCCATTTCTAAACATCTTAAAGCCATTGAATAATAGAAAGTTGGAAAATAATCTTTTGCTTTTTCAATATTTCCTTGTCCACCCCATACACCAAATGGAACAATTCCACCTGCATATACAATTTCTTCTGGAGCATAATATGGAAATATTCCTATTGCTTTTTTTCCTTCAGCTAGATATTTATCTAATTGTTTTCTTGGATTATTTGCAAAATACTTAAATTGCTCTAATAATTCTTTAATTTCTACCATTATTATCTCCTCCCTAGTCTAAAGTTGGTTTTGACCAATCTGTTTCCTTAGTATTTTCAAAGTTAGTATATACATCTTCTCCGTTTGCCATTTTTTCCATTTTTCTTTCTTCCATAATTTCAACTAGCCCTTGAACTCTTGTATTATATTGTTCAGTAGAGAAATTTCTTTCATCAGCTTGGTCTCCATCAAAATGAACTACTGGAATACCTAAATCTTCTTTCCATCTTCTTTCTATTTCTGGCATAGCTCCACTCCAAGGTTTACAACTTCTGTTGTAATTTACAAGTGCTCCACTTATTCCATTTTCTTTAGCCATAGTTTCACGCCATTCAACACCATCTTCTATACATACAGAACAAGGTGCTTTACAATAAGCCGCTGCCATTTCTCTAATATTTTCATATCTAAATCCAAATGCAGGTGCATAAACAACCGCAGTTACATTTACTCCGTTATTTTTTAATGGTTCAAATAATGGTTTTAATCCTGGCCAACAAGGAATTCCTTCAAATAAAATTCTATGTTCTTCTGGATATGCCCATGTAGAAGTTCCATCTTTTATTGATTGTTCAAACTCTTGAGCCAATAATTCAAATCCTAATGCTGCTTCCTCATCACATCTAGCTGCAACTATATCTGCCATATGATTGAATAAATCAAATCCACTAAGTGGAGATGGTTTATATGACATATAAGAACATGATTTTAACCAAGCTGCTGCTGTTCTGTTTGCTCTTGAACAAGCTGCTTCAAATTTTTCTTGGTCAAATTTCTTTCCTGTTAAATCTTCTAATTGTTTAATTGCATGTTCAAATTGACCAACTAAGTAATCTACTTTTTCTTCTGGTACATCTACTGTATTAGCAAAAGGAATATCTACCATTATTAAAGGTACATCATGTATTCTTGCAATATTTTCATACCATTTAGTCATCATATTACAAATATTATTACAACATAATAAGAAATCTGGTTGTGGCATTTGTCTTGCATCTGTTGGTTCTCCTGCTGCATAAGCAATACTTATTCTTGCATAACCACAAATATCATTATCATATCCCATATCTTCTGCTGCATTACATAATCTTAGTCCATCTTTTTTTGCTGCTGCTGAAGCTGCATGGTTTTCTGGATAAACTACATTCAAATCAAATGCTTTTGCAAGTTCAATTGGAAATTTAGAAGAACTCCATCCAACTAACTCTCCTCTTTTCTTTGCCTCCCAAGCATTTGCATAAACCTTATCAACAACTCCTCTTAATATAGTTGCTGCTGGTTTATGTCCTTCTATTGGTCTTGGTTTTTTACTAGCTATTTTTTCCATAACTTTTTCCGCCATTTTTCTTCCTCCTATTTCTTTAAAAACAAATATCTTAACTTAAAATTCAATTAATTTTAAAATTATCCCTTCATACGCTCTTCATGTAATGCTTTTTGATGTGCAAATAAAGCTGCTCCAATAGCACCATTTAACTGACAATATTTACTTGTGTGTATTTTAAAGCCTAAATTTCTTTCTAAGGCTCTTACCATACCTTTATTCAAAGCAACACCACCGGTCATAATGACTTCATCTTGCATTCCAACTCTTTTTGCTAAGCTTCCTACACGACTTGCAATCGCCGTGTGAATACCTTTTATTATATCCTCTATTTTCGTTCCTCTTGCAAGTTGTGATATAACTTCTGATTCAGCAAAAACTGTACAAGTCGAACTTATTGCCACATCATTTTGAGATTTTTCATCTAACTCTTCTAAATCATCTAAAGTTATTTCTAAAACCTTAGCTATTACATCTAAAAATCTTCCCGTTCCTGCCGCACATTTATCATTCATAACAAAGTTTTCAAGCATTCCATTCTCACCAATTTTTAATGCTTTAGAATCTTGTCCACCTATATCTATAATTGTACTTACTCTCGGAAAAAGAAAATATGCTCCCTTGGCATGACATGATAGCTCTGACATTTGAGCTGGTACTTCTTCTAAAGAATTTCTTCCATAGCCAGTTGCCACTGCCCCGTCAAGCTCACCAATTGAATTTAAGCCAACTGCTTCTAATACTTGTTTTATCGCTCTAGAAGGTCCTGAAGTTCCTGTTCCCGAAGCGACAACAGAATTTGCTACTATTTCTTTTCCATCTTTTAATACTACACATTTAGACGCTGTTGAGCCAATATCTATTCCCATAGTTAATTTACTCATTTTGCTTGTCCTTTCCTTAATAAAATTTCTTTATAAAATTTTTTCTCTTAATTTTTAATTTAATTTTTTATTTATAATTATTTTTTAAATGTTTCAAATTCTCTTATTGCTCTTGGTAAAATCATTTGATGGAATGCACAAATTGATTTTGGATTTTGATAAGCAGAATTTGCAAATGCTGTTATATATCCTCTTAAATCTCTAAGTGGTACTATTTCATCAACCATACCTAGTTTAGCACAGTAATCTGGTCTTGATTTTGTAGTATATTCTTCAATCAATTTATTCATTTTATCTATTGTTGGTTGTAAATCTACTCCTGCTTTATGATCTTTAGCAAGTCTTCTTGAATACATTGCAGATGCTGCAGTTTCTCCATTCATTACATAAACTTCTGTTGCTGCAGTTCCAAGTGTGAAAGCATTAGTATTATTTCCTTGTGGTCCACCTAATACATAGTGAGCTGCTGCTGAACTTTTTCTAAGAGTTATTTCTATTTGAGGTACTCCTGAATTTTCTATTGAATAAATTAGAGATTGTCCTAATCCTAATAATTCAGCTTTTTCAGCATCATTTCCAACATCTATTCCAGTTGTATCTTGTAACCAAACTATTGGTAATCTATCTCTTGAACAAAGATTTACAAATTCACTCATTTTAATAAGTCCTTGTCTATATAATTTACCACCAATTCCAACTGAATTTTCTTTATATTCTGGATATTTCATAAGTAAACCTTGAGCATTTGCTACAACTCCTACTAAAAGTCCATCTATTTTTGCAAGTCCTGTAACAATTTCAGGTCCATATCCTTTTTTAAATTCAGAAAATTCACTGTTATCAAATAAACGACCTATAATATCATATACATTATAGATTTTCTTTTGGTTCATTGGAATTACAGAATATAAATCTTCTGGATCTAATTGAGGTTCAGCTGGTTCATCAACTCTAAAGAAATCTAAATTATATGCTGGTAAGTAACTCATATATTTTCTAATTCCTTCTAAAACTCCTTCTTCATCTCCATAAACTTCTCTGAAGAATCCAGTTTCATCATGGTGAATATCTACTGTTCCTGGAATTTCTACATTTTTAGCATTCGCAGTTGCTTCTGCTATTTGTATAGCTCCTTCCATATCAATATAACCTTTAGGATTCATTCCACTTAAAATTCCTGCTCCTCCAACAGCCATATTAGCATCTTCGTGAGCTATTAAGATTGTAGGAGATATACTATGGTATCCTCCACCTGCTGGGTTAGTTCCATATATTCCAACTATTACTGGAATACCTAATTGTTGTAATTCAGCATTTCTAAAGAAAGGAGTTCCTCCTCCTCTACGGTTAGGATAAACCATTTCTTGTTCATCTAATTTAACTCCACTACAATTTAATACATAAACTAAAGGTATTCCTAAAATTTTTGCTGTATCAGATGCTCTTAATAAATTTTCTGCTTGACCTGGAACCCAAGCTCCAACTATTTTTTTATTATCTGATGCAACTATCATAGCCCATTTTCCATCTATTCTTCCTAAACCTTTTACTATCCCTGTTCCTGTTTTAAAATCTTCAGGATTAAATAAAGTATTTAATGGATACCAAGTTCCTTCATCTATTAATTCTGCTATTCTTTCTAGTGCAGTCATTTGACCTTTTGCTGCTATTTTTTCATCTGGAGTTCCTGAAGCTTGCATTTCATATATTTTATCTGCAATTTCTTCTTCCACTCTTATAACTTCTGCTTCGTTTGCTTCATCAATATTAGGTAATGGTTTTCCTACTATTGGCATATTTTGAAAATATTTAGGCATTGAAAAATTACTCATTTTCTATTCACTCCTCATTTTTAATTTTTTTATTTTATAAAAATAGTAACAGCCAGAGAGCTACGCCCTCCAGCTCTATATAATTTTTTATTCTTCTACTGGAACTTTAATAAACGCCTGATTTGGATCTATTTGTTCTCTTATCATTTTAATTACATCTTCTGATGGTGGGTCCAAAAGAACAGCTCTTGATGTATCAATTTCAAATCCTGTATTTTCAACTATTTCTTCAATAGACGAAGTTGGATAATATCCTGCTAGATACATTCTTTTTGTTTTTTCATCAAATTTTAAAATTCCTCTATCTGTAACTACTGCTTTCGGTCCTCTGTTTCCAGGAAGTCCTAATTTTTCTCTTCCCCCTGGTCCATCTCCCCAACCAACAGACGTTACATAATCAACTTTTTCTATAAATCTTCTTTTTTCGTGTTGCATCATTATTACAGTATTAGAGTAAGTAGCTATTCCATTAGCTCCTCCACTTCCTGTAAATCTTGTTTTAGGTTCATTATAATCACCTATACAAGTTGAGTTTAAGTTTCCAAATGGATCTATTTGAGCTCCACCTATGAAAGCAATCATTCTATCATTTCCATTTAACCATTCATTTGTTTCAAATCCAATAAATCTAACATTTGGCCATTGAACAGCACAATGTCCCATAAGTCTAGAATCTCCAACACTTCTTGGAACTTCAATAGGAGCACAATCCATAAGTCCACTTTCAACTATTAGTTTACAATTTGGAGCAAAAATATTTTTAGCAAGTGAAGCACCTATTAAAGGTAAACCAGTTCCAACTATAACGATTTGTCCATCAATTATTTGTTGTGCTATAGTTATAGCTTGCATCTCTTTGTTTGTATAATTTTTATAATTTGCCATTTTTATTTTCCCTCCTTAACTAATTTTGCTGCATATTGGAATCCAGGAGTAACTCTTAATTTTGCCATTCTGCTTAATCCAAGTTTATCTAAATATGCATCATGATCTTTAATATCATAAATCCATTCTTTAGTAAATGCTTTAAAATCTTCAGTTGTCTTAGTTACTTTATCATACATTTTATAGAAATCTGCATCATAATCATAATAGTTATATGATTGAGAAGGATGTGCTCCGTAAGGTGCATGAACTACTGCATCAACACAGAATGAAGGAATTGAATTTTTTGAAGGATCTTTTAAGATTTCTTCTTCAGTAACAATTTCTTCAGCTATAACAACACATTTTTTTGAAGCTATTGCTATATCAACATCATGGAATTCGTCCCCTTCTATTGAACAAGTTCCATTGATAGATGCTTTTTGAACATATATAATAGCTGTGTCTAATCTTGGAACTGGAACTGCAACAACTTTTTCTCCAGGATTAAATGGATTTTCCATTTCAACTAATTTATCATTTGGAAGCTTTTCTATTTGTTCTCTAACTTCTTTGCTTATTCCCCATTTATTTACTAAATCACTTCCTTGCATTAAACTAACTGGTAAATAAGGTAGTCCTAATGCTGCTGCATGTAGCATTAACATAATAACATCTTGAGAATAATCTTCTATTGGTAAACTTCTTTCTTTTTCAATTGCATGTCTAAATCTTCTACAAACATTTGTATATCCAGAGTTTGCTATATAACAGTTTACAAACGCTTTTATTCTTCCTTCACCTATTAAAATATCCCAATCTCCACCTGCTGGTCCTGAATAACCAACAAAATCTGTTTGTCCTTGTCTTATTATTTCATACACTGCTGCATAAGGTTTTCTATTTGTCGTAAAACCTCCAAAGCATAGACTATCACCAGATGCAACATATTTTGCTATTGCATCATGTAACGACATCACTTTACTCACGATAATACCTCCTAAATTTTTTTTATAAATTTTAAACTATAAACATATTTTTATGTTTATAGTTTAAATAAAATTATTTAATTAAATTTTTATTCTATACTAAACTAATTTTTCTCCAAAAATTAGCATAAAGAATCCAGCTGCTACTGCCGAACCTATAACCCCTGCAACATTTGGTCCCATTGCATGCATCAATAAGAAGTTAGTTGGATTTTCTTTAGCTCCAACTGTTTGAGAAACACGGGCTGCCATAGGTACTGCTGAAACTCCTGCTGAACCTATAAGTGGATTTATTTTTCCACCTGTTATATAATATAATAATTTCCCTAATAGAACTCCACCTGCTGTTGAGAAACAAAAAGCTGTAAGTCCCATTGCAATTATTCCTAAAGTTTTTACATCTAAGAAAGTTACTCCGTCTGCTTTCGCCCCAACACTTAATCCTAACATAATTGTAACTATGTTAATCATTGCATTTTGTGCTGTATCAGATAATCTTTGAACAACTCCTGATTCTTTAAAAATATTTCCTAACATCAATAAACCTAATAGTGGTGCAACTGATGGAAGAAGTAATGAACAGAATAATACAACCGCTATTGGGAATACTATTTTTTCTGTTTTAGATACTTTTCTTAATTGTTGCATTCTTACTTGTCTTTCTTTTTTAGTAGTAAATAATTTCATTATTGGCGGTTGTATTAATGGAATTAAAGCCATATAAGAATATGCCGCTACCGCTATTGGAGCCATCAAATGTGGTGCCAAGTTATTAGCTATATAAATAGATGTAGGTCCATCTGCTCCACCAATTATTCCAATTGCTGCTGCTTCAGCTGGAGTAAATCCTAACTGAACTGCAAACATAAATGCGATATATATACCTAATTGAGCCGCTGCCCCTAGTATTAAACTAATAGGATTAGCTATTAGTGGCGAGAAATCAGTCATAGCTCCTACACCCATAAATACTAAACAAGGAAATAAATTACTCTTTACACCATAAGACATCAAATATAAAACTCCACCATGTTCAGTTAAACCTGTTAGTGGTAAATTTGCTAAAAACATTCCGAAAGAAATAGGTAATAAAAGTAATG
Organism: Fusobacterium sp.; assembly: GCA_018457305.1. The sequence continues at coordinate 12,203 of JAGYHM010000003.1, forward strand.
GTTCAAATTTCTTAACTATTGCTAAATAAATTAAAATGCAAGATACGAATATCATTGCCATATTTTGCCAACCTAATGCCGCAAAACCTGATGTAGCAAGAAGTTGTTTTAATATTTCAAAAAAGTTCATTTAAAATCCTCTCCTTATTATTCTAATACTATAAGAACTGCATCAGTATCTACTGTATCACCTTTTTTCACTTTAATATCTGCTACTTTCCCATCTACTGGAGCTGGAATATCATTTTCCATTTTCATAGCTTCTAAAATTGCTAAACATTGACCAGCCGAAACTGTATCTCCAACATTAACTTTTACATCTAAAATTACTCCTGGCATTGGACTTGCAACTGTTGTTCCACCTGCTACTGATGGTGCTGCTGCTTGAACTGGAGCCGCTGCAACTGGTGCAGGTGCTGCTTGAACTGGAGCTGGAGCCGCTGCCGCTGGTGCAGTTGTTCTTTCTCTTCTTCCTGCTGGTTCACGAGTTAATGATTTTCTTGCTCCTCCTACTTTTTCTACCTCAACTTCAAATTGTTTTCCGTTTAAAGTTACTACATACTTCATTTGATTTTCTCCTTTCTACTCTTTTATTTTTTTTTGTTTTTTTTATTTCTACTAAATTTGTTTTACACTTACAATTTCAAACTTATCAACAGGTAATCTCATTTCTTCACTAATTGCTGAGATTATTACCGCCAACTCTTCTACTTCACTTTCATTTTCTTTAACTACTGGCGTCTTAGCTGCAGCATTTGTAGTTGACTGTGGTGTTGAAGTTGTTTTAGGTTTATCTTCTTTAACTATAGCATTAATTACTTTTGAAGATATTATTATAAATAATGCTAAAGATAATAAACAAATAAACACTATAGAAAATCCAACTAAAAATGTTACAAAACTTTCCCATGTTGTCATAGTATTAGATGTCCACATAGATATTTCCTCCTTTTATTTTTATATATTACTTATTAAATAATTATAAGTCATTGTAGTACTCTCATAATTTTTATTTTTATGAAATAAATTTACGAAAGCATAAATAAGTTCCCTGTAAGTTTTTTCGTTATCTAAAAACGAAAATATAAAAGTATTAACTCTTCTATTCTCTATTTCTATATCTTTTCTGTTATTTATTATATGTGTCCCCAAAGTATCTGAATTATACTCTGGCTTCTTAAATATTAAAACTATCTTATCATTTATAAAACTATAAAGTTTTTTTTCTTTTATATTTTTTTCTATTTCACTTATAAAACTCTTCTTAACAAACTTTTTCCTATCAATTTTATTTTCTATATATTCTAACACACTTTCTAAATTTGTGTAGTTAGTTGCATATATATTATTTTGATTTAAGAAATTATCTATTGAAAATTTATTTTTTTCTATATCATTGTAAATCTTATCACTAAAATTTTCACTTAATTTATTCATCAAAGTTTTAACATCTACATTTGATGAATTTTCCAACACTATTTTTAATAGCTCAGACATTTTCATTCTTTTATTTTTGACTAAACCCATATTCTCAAGATTTTTTATATCTTTTTCTGTTAAAACTGGATTAACTTCTATTGTACTTATTTCTTTAATATCTATATTTGTACTATCTGTTGTTATTATATAATCATAATTCTCAAATTTTATATTCTCTATCTTAAAAGATTTAAGAGTATAAATCTCTTTAATATCTATAAAAAATTCACTCTCTATTGACTCTTTTAAAAAAACTGCTATATTTTCCTTATATGTCGTAAGTAAAATTGCTTTTTTATTTACTTCACTAGTATTTACCAAACTTTTTTGAAAAATCGGAACCAAGAAAGCCAACTCTTCTTCTGAAATTTTTTCTGAAATAACTTCTTCCAAATAAAAGAAATTCTCTTTTAGAAACTCTAAAATATCTGGGTAAAGTTCTTCAACTTCTTTTAAAATTGAATTTTTTAAGACTATCTTATTTTTTGTTCTAAATATCAAAGGCTTAATATAATAAAGGACTTCATTAAGCAAAGCATCTATATTTTTAATAACTATTTCTTTTTCAACTTCAAAAGATTTTATTATTTTACTAATTGCAACAACTATTTCAAGCCAATTTGGAAATTTTTCAAAAATATAATCTTCTTCTCTACCTATTCTAAACAGGAAATCTGTGAAAAAAAGTATATTTTTCTCATCAAAGTCTGCAAAAAACTTTTTTAATTTTTCATAATTTGTTTGAGTTCTTAAAATTTTAACATCTGTTATTTTTAATCTGCTATTTCTTAAAACCCTTTTCTTTGAAATAGCCATCAGTATAACTAATATATTTAACGTTTCATCAGTATATGGTAATTCTACTCCCCTTAATCTTTTATATATGGCTTCAATTTCTAAAATATAATCTACTTTTATATTATCAAATATAATTTTTTTGAAATAACCACTACCTCTATATATATTTCCTCTACAATCCTTATTAAAACCAATATAATTATAAAGATAAGTCATCAAAAAATATCTACAATCTTTTTCTGTGTACTCATAATAATATTTCAATTTTTCATCTTGAAGTAATTTTATGTTATATTTCAACAATCTCTCTTTTAAATTTTTTAAATCCCCTCTAATTGTAGATTTACTTATATTTAATTTATCTGTAATTTCTCTCAAAGTAAAACTATCTTTTTTGAGTAAAGTATACAAAATTATGAGTTCTTCTCTCTCTAGTGGATTATAAGAATAGTTATCCACATCACTGTGAAATAAATTATCAATATCTTCCGAATTTAATTTTGAATTTATTATTCTTTTTTTTATTTCAATTTTTTCTTCATTTAATTCACTATTGATTTCTTTTATTTTGTATCTAATACTTCTCTCTGTCAATTTAAAAAATTCCGCTACTTTTTCTAATTTTTTTTCTTTCTCAATAAATTTCAAAATTTCAAAATGTTCTGTCTTTAACATTTCTCCCCCAGTAGCTTTTCACTATACTAATCTAAATATAATTCTATTTTTAAATTTATGAAATATATTATTATACAAATTAACATATTTTATTACATTACTTTATCTCCATGATACTATTTTTTTCAATTTTTTTCCAGTTTTTTTTATTTCATTTTTTTGTGAAAATTTCTGTACAAAAAAAGAGATTACAAATTTTGTAATCTCTAAAAAATTATTTTATTTTTTCTTATTGAAAATTCTTTAAATTTTCTCTTAATTTATCTATTTTATCTTGATATTCTTTTTGTATTCTAAGTTCTCTATCAATAATATGTTGAGGTGCTTTTGAAGTAAATTTTTCATCAGCTAATTTTCTATTAACTTTTTCTATATCTTTTTGTAATTTTTCTAATTGCTCATTTATTTTTTTTATTTCAACTTCATTATTTAAAAGCCCTTGTAATAACATATAAATAGACGAATCTCCACTTACTCTTAAAGAACTTTGTGCTGGTGCTTCAAAATCTGCACCAAATTTTAATTCTTCTAAGTTAGCCAATTTTGAAATAAAAATATTATTTTTTTCTAAAACTTCTAACTCATCTTGATTTTTTGTTATTACTAAAACTTTTGCAGGTTTTGCAGGAGAAATTCCTTTCTCTGCTCTGATATTTCTTAAAGACGATACAACCTCTTTAATATAATCAAAAGATTTTTCTACATAAGTATTTACTTTTTTATCATCACATACAGGATATTTTTCTAACATAATAGTAGTCCCTGCAACATTTTCTTCTTTAATTTTTTGCCAAATTTCTTCTGTGATAAATGGCATAAATGGGTGTAATAGTCTAAGCCCTTCTTCTAAAACTTTCCACAACATATATTGAGCAGTTAATTTTGAATTTTTCTTTGCCTCGTCATCATTATAAAGTCTAATTTTTGCAATTTCTACATACCAATCACAGAAATCTCCTCTTAAAAATTCATAAATAGATTTTGCTGCAATATCTAATTCAAATTTTTCTAAACAAGTTGCAACCTCTTTTGCAGTTTTATTTAACTTAGATAAAATCCATTCATCAACAAGTTCAAATTCCAAATCATCTTTATTTACTTTCTTGATATCAAATCCTTCTAAATTCATAATAACAAATCTTGAAGCATTCCACATTTTATTAGCAAAGTTTCTTCCCATTTCTAAAAGTTTTGTTGAGAAGTGTACATCTTGCCCTTGTGATGTATTATAAATCATAGAAAATCTTATAGCATCCACTCCAAATTCTTTTATTAAATCTAATGGATCAGGAGAATTTCCTAATGATTTAGACATTTTTCTTCCTTGCTCATCTCTAACTATTCCGTGAAAAAATACATTTTTAAATGGAATTTCTTTCATTTCATAAAGTCCAAACATTATCATTCTTGCAACCCAGAAGAAAATTATATCTGCACCAGTTACTAAAGTATTTGTTGGATAAAATAATTCTAATTCTTTTGTTTTATCTGGCCAACCCATAGTTGAAAATGGCCATAGTGCTGATGAGAACCAAGTGTCTAAAACATCTTCTTCTTGTCTTAATTCTATATCTTTACCATAATATTCTTTTGCCATTTTTTTAGCTTCTGCTTCGTCCATAGCAACGAATAATTTATTATCTTCTCCATACCAAGCAGGTATTCTGTGTCCCCACCAAATTTGTCTTGAGATACACCAATCTCTTATATTTTCTAGCCAATTATAATAAATTTTTTCCATTCTCTTTGGTAGAATTTTTACTTCACCATTTCTAACAACTTCCAATGCTTGCTTTGCAAGAGGTTCCATTTTAACAAACCATTGTTTTGAAATTCTTGGCTCAACAACAGTTCTACATCTATAACAACCACCAACTGAATGATGTAAATGTTCTTTTTTAATTAAAAAATCTTGTTCTTCTAAATCTTTTTCTATAACTTTTCTTGCTTCAAATCTATCTAGTCCTGCATAATTAGGATAATCTGCTACAATTTTTCCATCAGGAGTTAACATATTTATTATTTCTAAATTATATTTTTTCCCAAGATTAAAATCGTTAGGGTCATGTGCAGGAGTTATTTTCAATGCTCCTGTTCCAAATTCTCTGTCAACATAATCATCTGCTATTACTTTTATTTCTCTACCAACAAGAGGTAAAATCAAAGATTTTCCAACTAGGTGTTTATATTTTTCATCTTCTGGATGAACAGCAACAGCAATATCTGCAAGCATAGTTTCTGGTCTTGATGTTGCAATTACCACATATTCATCTGAATCTTTCACTGGATATTTTATATGCCATAAGTGGCTATCTTGCTCTTCGTGTTCAACCTCGTCATCTGCAAGTGCAGTCCCACAAGAAGAACACCAGTTTACCATATACTCACCTTGATAGATTAAACCATCATTATACAAATCAACAAATATTTTTCTAACTGCATGAGACAAACCTTCGTCCATCGTAAATCTTTCTCTGTCCCAGTCTAATGATGCTCCCAACTTTCTTAATTGTTCTGTGATTATTCCGCCATATTTATTTTTCCAGTCCCAAGTCATTTCAATAAATTTTTCTCTACCTACATCTTCTCTTGTAAGTCCTTCTGCTTTTAATTTTCTTTCAACTTTATTTTGTGTTGCTATACCTGCATGATCACAACCCGGCATCCATAAAGTATTTTTTCCTGTCATTCTATTATATCTAACTAAAGTATCTTGAATTGTATTATTCAAAACGTGTCCCATATGTAAAATTCCTGTTACATTTGGTGGCGGAATTACTATTGAATAATTTTCTTTTTCATCTGAAAGACTTGCTGAAAAATATTTTGAATCTTCCCAAGTCTTATACCATTTTTCTTCTATTTCATTTGGTGAATAATTTTTATTTAGTTCGTTCATCTTAATTCTCCTCATTAAATTTATTTTTAATCTTCTTTAATAAGTTCATTCTCCATAAAACTTAAAATTTCTTCTCTTCCCTTATTAGTATGTGATGAATGAAAAAATACATCTTCATTCTCAAATACTAACTTTGTTTTAATAGCTTTTAACTGTCTAAATTTTTCATTATTAGATAACTTATCTATTTTAGTGAAAACTATTTTATAATCCATATTATAATATTCTAACCATTCTAACATTTCAATATCTTCTCCACTTGGTATTCTTCTAATATCTAATAAAACAAAAACTATTTTTTTTCTATCAGAAGAAATATAATCTTCAATTATTTTTCCCCAGTGTTTTTTTATATGCTCTGGAACTTTTGCAAAACCATAGCCCGGTAAATCAACTATATAAAACATATCATTGATATTAAAATAATTTATAAGTTGAGTTCTCCCCGGAGTTTTACTTGTTCTTGCAAGTTTTGATCTTGAAGTTAAACTATTTATAAGTGAAGATTTTCCAACATTTGATCTACCCACAAATGCAAATTCAACTTGATTTAATTTTTCTGGGTAATCTTTTTCATATACTGCTGATTTTATATAATCTGCTTTTATTATCTTCATAATAATCTCTTTTCCCTCTTAATCTGCAAAAACTAATTTATTTACATCATCATAAGTTTTTGCAAAATGAATAGTCATAATAGATTTTAATTCTTCTGGAATTTCATATATATCAACTCTATTATCTTCTGGTAAAATAACTTCTTTTATTCCTGCTCTATGTGCTCCAATAACTTTTTCTCTTACTCCACCTATTGCTAAAACTTCTCCTGTTATTGTAATTTCTCCCGTCATTGCTATATCTTGTCTAACTTTTTTATTCATTAAAACAGATATTATAGCAGTAGAAATTGTTATACCAGCTGATGGTCCATCTTTTGGTGTTGCTCCTTCTGGAAAATGTAAATGAATATTTTTCTTTTTGAAAAACTCTTTTTCTTTCGGAACATATTTTTTTAAGTTTGCTTTAACATAAGTCATAGCAACTTGTGCTGACTCTTTCATAACATTTCCAAGTGTCCCAGTCAAAGTAACATCTCCCTTGCCATTGACTGCAACACCTTGCACATCCAATGTAACTCCACCAACTGCTGTCCAAGCAAGTCCATTTACAACTCCAACTTTTCCAACTGCCTTTTTAGTTTTTTCAGGTCTAAATTTTGCTTTTCCTAAATATTTTTCCAAATCACTTAATTTTATATTAAATTTTTTCTTATCTTTCTCTACAACTTCTCTTGCTAATTTTCTACATACATTAGAAATTTCTCTCTTTAAATTTCTAACTCCTGCTTCTCTTGTATATTCATCTATAAGTTTAAATATAACTTTATCTGAAAATCTTATATCAATTTTTTCCAAACCATTTTCTTCTTTTGCTTGTTTTATTAAATGATTTTTTGCTATATGAGTTTTTTCAAATTCTGTATAAGAAGATAAGTGAAGTATTTCCATTCTGTCTCTAAGTGGTGCAGAAACATTTCTTAAATCATTTGCTGTTGCAACAAAAAATACTTTTGATAAATCAAATTGTAAATCTATATAATGATCTTCAAAATGTTTATTTTGTTCTGGGTCTAACACTTCTAGCATTGCAGAAGCTGGGTCTCCTTTAAAATCATTAGACATTTTATCTATCTCATCTAACAAAATTACTGGATTACTTGTTCCTGCTTCCTTCATTGCTTTCATTATTTTTCCTGGCATAGAACCAACATAAGTTCTTCTGTGTCCTCTAATTTCTGCTTCATCTCTTACTCCACCTAAAGAAACTCTTACAAATTTTCTTCCCATAGACTCTGCAATTGATCTAACAAGTGAAGTTTTTCCTATACCCGGTGGTCCAGAAAAACAAAGTATAACTCCATTCATTGATGGTTTTAATTTTTTTACAGCCAAGTAATCTAAAACTTTTTCTTTTGCATCTTTTAATCCATAGTGATCTCTATCTAAAATTTTTGCTGCTTTTTTTAAATCTAAAATATCATTTGTCATAGTATTCCATGGTAAATCTAAAACTGACTCAATATAATTTCTTGTAACTGATGATTCAGCCGAAAAAGGTGGCATTTTAGAAAGTTTTTTTAATTCTGCTTCCAATTTTTCTTTTACATTTTTAGGAAGTTTAGTATTTTTAACTCTTTCTACTAATTCTATAACATCCTCATCTTGAGAAAAATCTCCTAATTCTTCTTTAATCACTGAAATTTTTTCTTTTAAATAATATGCTCTTTGAGCTTCATTCATTTTATTTTTTACTTTTTCATCTATATTTTTTTCTAATGATGCAATTTCCATTTCAGAAATAATTTCTGTTAAAATTCTATATCCTCTATCTTTTACATTCGTTATTTCAAGAATTTCTTGCTTTTTATCAGCACTTATATTCAAATTTGATGCAATTATATCAAGTGAACTTGAATAATTAGTTGCCTTCTTTAAGTTTATAATAATTTCTGATGAAAATTTACCAAACATTGAAACATATTTTTCAAACTGAGCAAAAACTTTTCTATAAATAGCTTCTGTTTCTTTTGTTTTTAAAGATGTTTCCTTTAAAATACTGTAAGTTGCTTCGTATTGATTATCTACAACCTCAATATTATTTATTTTTATTCTACTTTCTGCCTCAACTAAGACTTTTATATTGTTATTAGGCATTCTGATTATCTGTAAAATATTTGTAACAACTCCAACTTTATAAATATCTTTATTTATATCTGGATTTTCTTTATTCGGATCTTTTTGCATACCTAAAACAAGTTTTGTTTTATTTTCTAGTGCGTACTCTAAAGTTGCAACACTATTTTCTCTTCCAACATATAAAGGAGTAACTACTCCTGGAAATATAACTAAATCTCTTATTGGTAAAAAAGGTGCTTTATTCATACCTCTCCCTTCTTTCTAATAATTTTTATTTTTTTAATATTTGTATTCTATCTCTGCTTTTTTATAGTTATCTATTGTATCTTTTGTAATTGTAATTTTTTTAATTTTATCATTAGAAGGCATTTCAAACATTAAATCTAACATTGTACTTTCTATTATTGCTCTTAAACCTCTTGCACCAATTTTTCTTTTTAAAGCTCTTGCTGCAATTTCTTTTAGTGCTTCATCTGTAAAATCCAAATCAACATTTTCAAATTTACACAATTTTTTATATTGTTTTATTATTGCATTTTTTGGTTTTGTTAAAATATTTATTAAAGCCTCTTCATCTAAATTATCTAATGTTGTAATTATAGGTAATCTTCCAACAAGTTCAGGAATTATTCCTTGCTTTACTAAATCTTCTGGTAAAACTCTTTTAAAAAATTCTCCTTCATTAGTTCCATCTTTAATTTTTGTTGTGTCTGCTCCAAAACCAATTACTTTTTTATTAGTTCTTGATTTTATAATTTTTTCAAGTCCCTCAAAAGCTCCACCAACAATAAACAAAATATTTTTAGTATCCACTTCTATAAGTTCTTGATTAGGATGCTTTCTTCCTCCTTCTGGTGGAACTTGTGATTTTGTTCCTTCAATTATTTTTAATAAGGCTTGCTGTACTCCTTCTCCGGAAACATCTCTTGTTATAGAAACATTTTCAGATTTTCTTGCTATCTTATCAAATTCGTCTATATAAATTATTCCTCTTTCTGCTGCATCAATATCATAATCACAGGCTTGAATAAGTCTAACTAAAACATTTTCAACATCATCTCCAACATAACCCGCCTCAGTTAAAGTTGTAGCATCTGCTATGGCAAAAGGAACTTTTAAAATTCTTGCTAGTGTTTGAGCAAGCAATGTTTTTCCTGAACCAGTAGGTCCAACTAATAAAACATTTGATTTTTGTATTTCAACATCATTTTCATCATTTGAATTAGCTGAAAATTTATTATTCATTATTCTTTTATAATGATTATAAACCGCAACTGATAAAACTTTTTTAGCATTATCTTGGCCTATTACATACTCATCTAATTTTGCTTTTATTTGTATAGGTTTTAATAAATTTATTTCTTTTGAAATTTCTTCTTCTTCTATTTTTTTTAGTGAAACATCTTCACTCATATCCCAAGCAAATTTTCTGTTATCATTAGTTAAAAGTTGATGGCAACCTTCAACACAGTCATCACAAATTAAAACATCATCTTCACCTGCAAATAATTTTCTCACTTCTTTTTCGTTACGCCCACAAAATGAGCAACATTCCATTTTCATTGACATATTCTCTCCTTATCTTTTAAATATATCATCAATTATTCCGTATTCTTTTGCCTCTGTTGAACTCATATAATTATCTCTTTCCGTATCTCTTAAAACTATTTCTTTCTCTTTACCAGTATTTTTTGCAAGTAAAGATGCTAACTTATCTTTTATTTTTAAAAGCTCATTAGCATGAATTGAAATATCTGTTGCTTGTCCACTAAGTCCACCAGAAATTAAAGGTTGATGTATCATTATTCTTGAATTTTCAAGAGCAAATCTTTTTCCTTTTTCTCCTGCTGCTAATAAAAAAGCTCCCATACTTGCAGCTTGACCTATACAAACTGTTTGTACATTTGCTTTTATATAATTCATAGTATCATAAATTGCAAGCCCATCTGTTACACTTCCCCCTGGACTATTTATATACATAATTATATCTTTTTCTGGATCTTCTGACTCTAAATACAAAAGTTGTGCAATTATAGAGTTTGCAACAGTTTCATTTATTGCAGAGCCTAAAAATATTATTCTATCTTTTAAAAGTCTTGAATAAATATCATAAGCTCTTTCAGATTTTCCATTATTATCTATTACTGTTGGATTATAAATATTTTCTATCATTATTCCTCCTATTTTATAAAATCTATTTTAAAATTATTTTTTTATTTATTTCTAAATAGCAAAACACTTAAAAAAATTTTAAGTGCTTTACTATTTATTCAAGTAAAATCTTTACTTGAATAAATAATTTTTAATAATTTTTTGGGGCTCACCCGACCTAACGGTCTGTCTTAGAGGCTCTTAATTGCGAAGCAATTTTAGAGCGTTCTTAGATGCAGTTTCTCTTAGACTGCCTCGCATCCATGGTCGGGGCTTCGCCCCGACACCCTATTATCTAGGTAATTTTCTTAACAATGAAGCATAACTCCTTACTAAATATTTCTATATCTTGGGGTTTGGGGCAAAGCCCCAAGCCTCGCAGAGAGGGAAACAGATTTACGAAGTAAATCGCAGTTTCCCCCATATAAAATTATTTTGCTTCTTTAACTATTAAATCAATTGTTTTCTTCATTCTTGCATCAAATTTTACAGAAGTTTTAAAGTTTTCTAAATTATTATTTTTCTTTAATTCTGCTTCCATTGCTTCAAGTTCCATTCCATACATTTTAGAAATTTCTTTCATTTTTTCATTTATTTCTTCTTCAGAAACTTCAATATTTTCTTTAAGAGCAATTTTATCTAAAACTAAATCTGTTTTTACTTTTGCTTCTGCTGATGGAGCTATTTGTGCCATAAATGCTTCTCTGTCTGCCCCCATCATTTTGAAGTAATCATCAATTTTAAATCCTTGTGAAGATAATTGATATTCCATTTCTCTCATTCTAGCTTCAATTTCAGCCTTAACCATTGATCTAGGAATTTCTACTGTTGTATTTTTAGCAACTTCTTCAACTAATTTCGCCACGTAATCATTTTCTATTTTATCGTTTTCTCTTTTTGTTATTTCTTCTGCTTTTTTAGCTTTTAAATCTTCAACTGATTCATAAGATAATGATTTTGCAAATTCATCATTTAATTCTGGTTTAGATAATTTTTTGATAGCATTTATTTTTACTTTAAATACTGCTGGTTTTCCTGCTAATTCTTTTGCATGATATTCTTCAGGGAAGTTTACTGTGATTTCTCCTTCTTGCCCTTTTACATATCCAACTAGTTGTTCTTCAAAATTATCTATAAATGTTTTACTTCCTAATTTTAATTCATGAGAATCTGCTTTTCCTCCTGGGAAAGGAACTCCGTCCATAAATCCTTCAAAAGCTAAGTCTACTGTATCTCCCATTTCAAGTTTGTATGCTTCATCAGTAACTTCTTCTAATTTTGCTTCTCTGTTTAATAAAGTTTCTATTTCTTCATTTACTTTTTCATCTGAAATTTCAAATGTTCCTTTTTCAACAGATAATCCTTTGTATTCAGCAACTTCAAATTCTGGATAAACATCTACATCAAAAACTACTTCAAATGTATCTGCTAAGTCCATTGATTTAATTGCAACATAACTAATAGGTTGTAATTTTTCTGCTTCAACTATTTCTCCAAATTTTGTACTTATAACTTCATTTGCAATATCTTCTTGTATATGTTCTTTATTGTGAGAAATTATAGTTATAACTTCATTTGCAATATCTTCTTGTATATGTTCTTTATTGTGAGAAATTATAGTTTCTTTTGGTGCTTTCCCTTTTCTAAATCCAGGTATTTCAACTTTTTCTGCAACATGTTTTACAACTTTATCTAAGATAGGAGTTAATTCATCCTTATCTAAAAATATTTTTACCTCAACCGCTGATCTTTCTAATTTTTTTACTTCGTGTTTCATATTTCCTCCTTGTTTAATTATTGCTTAAAAGCAATTTTTTTATTTATTTTAAATTTAATTAAAAACTAATTTATTTTTTCTTTTATTTATTATTTTCTAAATTTAATTTATTAAAATTAGGATTTACTTGTAAATCAATAATATTAAATGGTAACTCAATTCCTTTTGCATCAAATTCTGTTTTGATACTTTCATTCAAATAATACCTAGCCAAAACATAATTTTCTGCTGCAACATAAACTTTTATATCAAAGTCCAAAGATGAAGCCCCTATTTCATACATTCCAACCATAGGCGGGTATTTTTCTATTTTAAATAAATCTTCTTTTCTTTTTTCTAATATTTTCATAATAGTTTCTTTAACTTCGTCTATATTACTTCCGTAGCCCACTCCTACCCTAATATCTAATCTTCTGTCAGAATCACTAGTTATATTTTTTACTTCTGAATTTATTATAGCTCCATTAGGAATTAAAATTTCATCATTATTGTAATTTATTACTGAAGTATAAAAAAGCTCTATTTTTTTTACTCTTCCTTCGTGTCCAGAATAATTGATAAAATCATCAACTTTAAATGGTTTAACTAATAAAATTATTATTCCTCCAAAAATATTTCCCAAAACATCTTTAAAAGCAAAACCAAAAACTAATGAAAATGCACTTATTATTGCTGTAAATCTATGAACTGGTATTCCTAGTAAATTAAGAATGATTATAACTAAAATAAAGTTTACTAAAAACTTACTTGCAGAATTTAAAAAACTTACCACTCCGACATTACTAAATATTTTAGAATAACTTTTATTCAAAATTTTCAAAATACTTTTTACAATTTTTTTATATAATAAAATTAAAACTATTGCTGGCAATAATTTTATTATGTTTAATTCAATATAATTCAATATATAATTTGTTGTAAAATATTTGCTTATATCTTCCACTATTAAACACCTCCTTAAATAACACTATCTTTGTTTAATTTTATATCTTTTAAAACTATTTGTATAACTTCTTCATTCCCTTTAAAAATTTTTTCAGGATAATAAACTATATCATATTCTTCTTGTAGATTTGATATTTTTTTTGCTAAATCAAAGCCCACAGTATAATAAGTTAAATTATCTTTTAAAATCGTTCCACTAAAATGTCTTTCTCCTATTCCAAATTTTTTAATCTCTGTAAATTTTACTTTTTTATCAAAGAATAGGGGATGTGGATTTTCTAAACCAAAAGGACTCATTTTTTTCATAAAATCAAATATATTTTCATTTATTTCTTTTAATGAAATTTCAAAGTCATGAGCCTTATATATTTTTTCAGAGAAATTTAGTTTTTCCTCTTCAAATTCAGGTACTGCCTTATCAAAAAAATCTTTTAATTTATTTAAGTTATCTTTATGTACTGTAAAACCTGCTGCTAAATCGTGCCCACCAAATCTAACTAAAATATCTTTTGCATCAGCTAATATATTAAAAATACTTATATTTCTAACACTTCTACATGATGCCTTCCCATAATCTCCTTCAAAGGCTATAAGCACAACTGGAAGATTATATTTTATAGATAGTTTTGATGATACAACTCCAATAACCCCTGCATGCCATTTATCAGAAGAAAGTAGAAGATATTTTTTCTTTTCTATATTTCCACTTTCTTTTATCATCTCCATGGCATCGTCATAAATAATTTTTTCTAAATTTCTTCTTTCTCTATTTTGAAATTTCATTTCTTCTATTATATTATAAATATCAAAGTCATCTTCTTTTATAAAAAAGTCTGCTCCTAATCTTGAAATTCCAATTCTTCCTAAAGAATTTATAAGAGGCGAAACATAATAACTTATATCTGTTGTTGTTATGGTTTTTTTACTTAATCTTAAATAATTCATAAGATAAAACAAGCCTTTAATCTTTGTCTTTTTAATTCTTTTCAGCCCATTCTTTATAATAATTCTGTTTTCACCTATCATAGGAACTACATCAGCTATCGTTCCAATCATAACTATATCCAAATATTTATAAACATCTTCTAAATCTAAATTTAGTTTCATATAAAGAGCTTGTCCTAATTTAAAAGCCACGCCTGCCCCTGATAAATATTTAAAAGAATATTTATCACTCAATTTAGGATTAAGATACAAAACTTCATCATCAGAAACTTCTTTTATAGTTTTGTGATGATCAGTTACAATAATATCAATTCCTAAACTTTTAGCATATCTCACAGCCTCAATAGAATTATATCCAGTATCAACAGTTATAACTAATTTTCCATTTCTTTTATGAAAATAGTCAATATTTTTTTCAGAAACTCCATAATCTATTTCAGAGCGATTAGGAATATAGTAATCTACTTCTATTCCTAGGTCTTGAAAAATTCTTGCCAAAAATGCTGTCCCACTTATTCCGTCTACATCATAGTCTCCATAAATAAAAATTTTTTGATTATTATCTCTCACAGAAATTATTTTTTTTATAACCTCTTCCATATTTTCAAAATCAAAAGGATTATTAAAATCTAAATAATCAGATTTTATAAATTTTTTTATGTCTATTTGATTTAAAATATTTCTTTTTTTCAAAATCTTTTCTACTAATTCATTTGCCTTGTTTATTTTTCCTAACATAGGCACCACTAAACTTTCAATTTGTTTAAAAGCTCAGTGATTTTTATAGCATTTTCAATTGATTTATCTAATTTTATTCTTATCTCAGGAATATATCTTATACTAACTTCTTCTGCAACTTTTTTTCTAAGAAAACCTTTTATCTGATTAAGCCCTTCCAAAATTTCTTCTTCTTTTATTTCAGATTTTTTTTCTTCATCTAAATTAGAACTTATTTGTGGCAAAATACTAAAATATGTATCTGCAAATTTTAAGTCTTCTGTTACAGAAACTTTTGTTACAGAAACTTTTCCACTTATTTTAGGATTTTTAACTTCTTCAAATAAAACTTTTGAAATTACTCTCAAAATTTCTTTTTCTATTCCAGCAAGTCTTTGTCTTTTCAAGATAAATCACCTCACTTTACTTTAATGTTCTTTTTATTTCAATCATTTCAAATGCTTCAACTATGTCGCCTTCTTTAATATCATTAAAGTTTTCAACACCTAATCCACATTCTTGTCCTACTACAACTTCTTTAGCATCATCTTTAAATCTTTTTAACGAGTTTAATTTACCTTCATAAATTACAACACTATCTCTAAG
>JAGYHM010000004.1 GCA_018457305.1 Fusobacterium sp.
TAAAAAATATAAATTTTGATGATGGTGATTTAATTATACTTCCCGGTGGCTATCCAGGTTATATAAATTTGAGAGAAAATAAAGAAGTTGTTGAAATTGTTAAAAATTATTTAGAAAAAGATAAGTATGTTGCTGCCATTTGTGGTGCTCCTACTATTTTTTCTTATAATAATTTAGCTTTGGGAAGAAAAATTACAGGACATAGTTCAACTAAAAACGAGCTTTCAGAAAATCATATTTATACTGATGAGCCTATCTTTGCTGATAAAAATATTATCACAGGAATAGGTGCTGGTCATTCACTTGATTTTGCTTTCTTAATTGCAGAACAATTTTTTTCAAAAGAAAAAATTTTAGAAGTGAAAAAAGGGATGGAGTTAATTTAAAAATAATTTTTCAAAATAAAATTATTATATGTAAATTTAATAATCAAAAAAACAAGAGAGAATAAATTCTCTCTTGTTTTTATTATAGATTAAAAATATATTTATACTTTTAAAATATTTTTCTTACCATTTATAAGAAGCTCCTAGTCTTACATCTACTCCAACTTCTTTATTTTTAGCAGATTTTACTCTAACACTCATCATAGGAGTAATTCCATTTTCATAAGCTTTAGATGCTCCTAATTCTACTGAACCTCTTACATTAGATTTTTTAATTGTTACCGAATTAGATGTTCCTACTTGTTCAAGTTTTTGATCGTTGTTTCCTGCTCTTAATTCAGGTCTAATATAAACTTCTAATCCATCATTATATCTTTTAGCAGCTTTTACACTTACATCTGCTAAATATCCAAATCTTGATTTTAAGTTTACTTTTTTATCTAATTTAGTTTCACCAGAATAAGTTAAGTATAATCCTAATCTTGGTTCAACATAACTACTATTTGATAAAGCTATTCTATTAGCATAAGTTCCATATAAATCTATATTGTGGTTGTTTGCTCCTTTATAATTTGCTAGTCTATATCTTGCAAATGCTTTGAAATCGTCTTTATGTTTGAAAGTTGCCCCAAGCATATAATGATTTGCTATTTGACTATCAAATTCAACGAATGCTCCCACTCTATAATCTTTATTTTCTAATTCTTTAGAAAATCCTGCTTGTACTACACCGATAATTTTATCTATTCTTCTATCTTTTTTATTAGCTTTTTCTGCAGCTCTTCCTGCTCTTTCAAGCATAGAAACTACTCCACCTTTAACATTAAAGTATTTATCTTCTCCTGCTCTATCTATTATTGTTTTATCTGTATAAGTGAAGGCATCAGCATATTTTCCATATTCTTTTTCTAAGTCAATTAAATCTTCTTTTAAATTTTTAATTGCTTCTTCAATTGCTCTTCTAGCTTCTTCTACTTCTTTTTGTGTAGCATTAGGATCATTAAACACTTTTTTTCCAGCAACAATAGCATCTTCTAATTCTTTATAGCTTTTTGCTGTATAATTTTCTTTTTTATATTTATTTGCAGTTAAAATAGTTTCTTTTAATTTTAATTTTACTACTTCTAATTTATCTACTAAGTTTTCTTTAGCATCTTTTACTGCTTTTACAGCTGCATCTATTTCTTCTTGTGTTGCTTTTGGATTATCAAATACTTTTTGTGCTTCTGCTATTGCTTCTTTATATTTTTTTACTGATTCTTCAGTTTTCCCAGCAGTAGTTTCTGATTTTTTTTCTTCATCTATTGCAGTTTTTAAATCAGCTTTATTTATTTCTTTGGGTTTATCTTCTAATTTCTTTTCTGCATCTTCTATTGATTTTTTAGCTGCATTAACTTGTTCTTGTGTTGCTTTTGGATCATCAAGTACTTTTTGTGCTTCTGCTACAACTTTTTTAAATTCCTCTACTGATTTTTCAGTTTTTCCAGCAGTAGTTTTTTCATCATTAGCATTATCAAGAGCAGTTTTTAAAGGATCTTTATTTACAGTTGGTTCTGGTTTAGGTTTGGGAGTTTCTTTTGAATCTCCTTTAACTACTTCTATTGTAGTTATTTTATCAAATCCACCTACTTCTTTTATTATTTCTTTCCATTTTTCTGAATTAATCTTATAAGTTCCAAAACTAAATGTTGCAATATCTTTTAAAGCTCCATAATCTTTTCCATTTACTTTTAATTTAGGATTAAGTGCTTCAAATTTAGGTTTACCCTCTTTATCTAAGTAAAAATTTCTTGATTTATCTTTGATTCCTATTTCTAATTTATCTATTGTAACTTTTGTAAAATCAGCTCCCTTTAATTCATATCCTTCTACTGAAACTACAGGCACTATTTTTGTTGGAGCTACTGGTTTTGGAGCTGGTTTAGTATTATCAAGTTTTCTATTTACAATACCACTATAAGTTTCTCCATCAGTTACTAATTCTATTCTAAATTCTTTTACACCTGTAAAATCTTTTAAAGAATTTATATCATCAATACTAAATGTACTTGGACCATCCCATTTAAATCCTGCTTCCTTCATTGTTCCAAAAGATTTCTCATTTATTTTTATTTTTGTATTCTTTAAAAATTCTTTTATTTCGTTAGAGTCAGTCATATCTTGTTTATCTTTTCCTATTACAAGTTTAAGTTTATTTTTTTGTGAAGTTGAAAAAGTACTTTGCTCACTTATAGAATATTTAGATGCTGGAGTAGTAGCCTCTCTTTTTTCATTGTTTACAGTTCCTTCTACAAATTTATTATTTCCTACACCTACTTTAATTGAAAGTGTAGTAGCTTTTTCTAACTCTTTTGAAATATTTTTAGTTGGTATTCTAATACCACCATCAATTATTCCTGCTCCTATAACCGATAATTTATAATCTGTTCCATTTATTGTTATAGTTTCATTGTCTATAATTTTTTTTATTTCATCTCTTGAAAGTTTGTTTCCATCTTTTGTTAAATTTATCAAAAGATTTGGACTATCTTTTTTTAAATCTTGACCTGTCATTGCAAATTCAGGTTCCGTTGTTACTGGTGGTTTTGAATCTTTTGCAAATACTTCTATTGAAGTTATTTTACTAATCCCACCCACTGTTGTTAATATTTCTTTCCATTTAGCCTCATTTATTATGTAGTTTCCCAAACTGAATGTTGAAATATCTTTTAAAAGACCATAATTTGTTCCATTTACTTTTAGTTTAGGATTTAATGCTTCAAATTTGGTTTTACGATCATCATTTAGGTAGTTACCAGCTGTATCCTCAACTGATATTGTTAATTCATTTTCTGTAACTCTTGCTACTTCATCAAGTCTATAACCTGGCACAGAAACTATTGGTTTTACTGATGATTCTGCAGGTTTAGCTACTAATTTTACTTTTGCTAACTTATCTGCTGCTGCTTGAATCTCTTCTTGTGTTTTTGCTGTTTTTAAACTTTCTTTTGCAGCATTTATTGCAGTTGTTAATTTCTCTATTGAATCTTGTGTTTTATTTGTTTTATCTAAACCTTCAGCAGTGGCTATTGCATCTTCCAATGGTTTTTTATTTAATACCACTTTTTCCTCTAATTTTACTCCCGCTAACTTATCTGCTGCTGCTTGTATTTCTGCTTGTGTTGTTGCTGATTTTAAAATTCCTTCTGCTTCTGTTATTGCAGTTGTTAATTTCTCTATTGATTCTTGTGTTTTATTTGTTTTATCTAAACCTTTTGCTGTTGCTATTGCATCTTCTAATGGTTGTTTATTTAGTACTACTGGAGGTGTAGTTGTACCAGTAGGCTTTGGTCCAGCATATTTTTCTTTCTGTTCATCAGTTAATTGATTAGGAAGTTCACAACTCAAAAATACTTCTCCATTTTTAATTATCTCTATTTTCATTTTAGGATTATCTGACCAAATTTCTTTATTAATCTTTTGTTTAAAACTATCATGATATGGTGATAAATCATAACCACTCCAACCTGCTATAAATCCTAATACTTTAGGACTACCATAATCATTTCCATTTATTTTGATAGTTGTTCCTTCCATCAACTTCTCTAAAGCACCTTTATAAATCTCTGTTCCACCTTTATATACAGATATTCTAATACCATTATCATCTAAATAAGATCCCAATATTTACAGTATATCCATTTGCATAATTAGATATAACCAAATTTTTATTCAAATTATTTGTTGCTGTTTGTGCATTAACAAGAGTATTATTAACAGCAACAGTTAATGCTAGTGTACATAGTGTAAAACTTAATAATTTTCTTTTCATATTTTTTATTCTCCTTTTTTTAATAAAATAATAAATTTCTTTTTTTAAATAATAAATTAAAATAATAATCGTCCCTTAAAATCATATCAATTTCTATTATTTAAAAAGAATTTACTATACTCCATCACCTCCTAAAATAATTTTTTTTCTGACAAAAGGGAGCATATCTTAGAGTTTCTTTTAAATTTATTTAATTAGAAACTCTTAGATGCCCCAGAGAGTTCTCCCTTGCTAAATTTTTATTTGAATTTTTTATAAATTATAAAAATTTTTTAAAATACATAACCTGCTTTAACTCCAATTTTTACATTGTTTTCTTCTGAGTTAGTCAAGTATGTTCCTTCTAATCCGTAATTAAATCCATCTTCTTCTTGTACGTTGTAATCAATAAATACTTTTAAAGCATCTTTCTTAACTTTATCTCCACTTATTTTGAAATCTGAAGTAGAGTTTTTAACTCTTGCATTTAAGTCTTTGTTACTATAACCCCATAAACCTACAACTCCATAAATTCCTGCTGATAAACTAGATTTCATATCATAATCAAATAAAGTTTTTCTAACAGCAACTCCAAGTTCTCCATCAATATAATTATAACTTTTATTATCTACTTCTAATGCTAATCCATTTTTTTCGTTAACTGATGATTGATTTACAAAAGTATGAGATAAAAGTCCTTTAACTTCAAAAGCAACATCTTCATGAATTGGGAAATTAGTAACTATTCCTGTGTAAGTATTTAATGCTCCAAGATTTGCTGTTCCTTTTGATACCAATTCTTGATAGTTATTTTTTAATTGTCTGTTTACATTATATCTTCCATATTGAACACCAGTACCACTTATCCAATTAAGATTTGGTCTTACTTCTTTATTCAAGTAAGCCCCCATATATGCACTTACACCCTTAATTGTAGATTCAGTTGCAACATAGTTCATTTTTCTTGGATGAATTTCTGTGAAATCTGTATTAGCTCCCCCAAACATAAATCCTAAAATATCATCTTGTGAAACTTTCTTTTCATAAAGTCCATAAGCAGTGTAGATATTTCCTTTGAAGAAATCTTGAACTGTTCTTGAAGAAATAAATCCACCTCTTGCATAATTTTTATTCTTTTTCATATCTTTAAATAAATTATGGTCTATATCAAATGGTAAGTTAGTATAAGTAGAAATTTCTTTTTGACCTATTTTATTCAATTTAGAATAAATATTTTTTTCTTTCATTTGATTTAAAATAGTTTTAAATTCTTTCAACACTTCTTCTTCTTTGATAGTATAGAATAATGTGTAATTCATTTCATTGAATACTATACTTTCTGAGAAATTATTATCATTTATAATCCCTA
This sequence comes from Fusobacterium sp., assembly GCA_018457305.1. The sequence continues at coordinate 5,546 of JAGYHM010000004.1, forward strand.
AAAGTTCTTCATTTATTGCATTATCATCATAAGCAATAAAACTTTTCATATCAGCTCTTAAATTTTTCAATTTTTCTACTGCTATTTTCCAATCTTTTTTATTTATTTTTTCTTTTGTTTCATTTATTTTTATTTTAATATCGTTTAAAATTCCTATTTTATCATATTTATTGCTTAATTTTTCTATAAGAGCTGTGTCTAACTCACTAAGAGTTTTTTCCATCGCTATCATTTTATTTGCTAATTCTTCTTTATCAATACCACCTAAGTTCTTTGTACTTGTTACTTCTATAAAGTTTATTTCTTTATCTAAGTTGTTTACTAGCTCAAATTTCTTTTTTATATCTTCTTTTAAATCTATGAATTCTTTTAATGAAGACATTTCTTTAAACTGTCTACTTTTTTCTACGGAATTTTGAACCTCAGGAGTATTTTTTAAAATTTCTAATTTTTCTAAAATATCTTTTTTTAATTCATCATCCAGATTAAATTGTGAAGAATTATTATAAATATCTTCAACAGATTTATATTTAAGTCCAACTATCAAAGCAATTTTTTTAGCTTTTTTCAATTCATCATCTTCATAACTCGTAAAAAAAGTTTCCTTATTAGTTGTAGTAAGAGTTGGTTGAAGTTTAACAATTTCTTCTCCATTTTTTATACTTTTATAAACTTCATTTTCTTCATCTGTCAGTCTTTTAATTTTATCTTTAATTTCAACATTTAGTAAAGTATTACCATTTTTAGCTTCTTTACTACTAATAGTTGTTGCTATTGAATCTGGAACGATAGTTGCACGAGTATCTAATCCTCTAATTTTGTATTTTAAACTTCTTCCCATATCTATTGTAGAATTTTCGTTTAATCTACTTGTCATAAGTTCTATTGCAAAATCATTTCTAGGTTCCATTATAGATATTTCAGGATCATCTACATTGACCACAGAAGAACTTACAAATCTAATATTCTTATCTGAATCTTTTAAAGCATGTTGAATTAAATATCCTTCAACATTTTTAACTTTTGGGTCAATATCTAAAGTTAAAGAACTACGACCAGCAACACTTCTTCCAATTTGAAAAATATCTATATTTTTTAGTTTTGCATAAGCACCTAAAATAATACTTGAATCGTATTTCCCAGTAAACTCATTTGCTACCTTTAACCTATTGTTTCCTTGACCTAAATCAATAGTTCCATTAACCCTTCCTTTACCTCTAAGCTCTACATTTATTGCTGAACCACTTAAATTTATTCTACTGTTGTTAATTGTTAATCTTCCCCATTTTCCATTATCTCCAAAACCATATTTTTCTGGGATTGTATTTTGTTCCATAATCCCCAAATCATTTTCTTCGTTCCATAGTTTTGAAAGTAAAGGACTTAATTTCTTATACTCATCTAAAAGTTTTTTCTGCTCTTCTGTTTTTGAATTATATACTTTATCTTTTTCTTCTTGATCAAAAAAATTATTCATATCCACATAAATATACCAATCTTCTGGAAAAATAGGATTATTTTTTATTTCCTTTAATTTTTTATCTAAATCATCATGTTCTTTTTTTACTTTCTTTCTTTTTTCTGAAATAGGTTTTAATTCCTTATTCATAGCTTCTAAATCTTTTTGATATTCTCCACTTTTTTCAAAAGGAGTTACCCATTTCTTTTTAAAATCTTCTTCTGACATAGATTTTTTATCTTTAAAATACTCTTTAAATTTTGAGTTAGCATTATAGCCTCCTTCTTCGGCTGTCTTAATTGTTTCTGCTAAATCATCTCCATTTATCGTTATTTCTTTCTCTTGATTTAATCTATCTTCAACTAAAATATCTCCTTTTTTTGTATAGATAAGTTTTCCAGCACTATTTTTAGGATTATCAAAAATTTCATACTTATAAATATCTGTAAAAACTTTATCTACAAATGGAATTTCATCTTTATCATCTTTATTTTTAGCTTCAGTATATGGCTCTATATTCCAATATATTTTCCATTTTTTCCCGTCAACCATACTATAAAGATTTGCTCCATCTTGTACTAACTTTTCTCCAGTATATTTTTCTAATCTTCCTTTTAAAAAAGTAGCAACATCTTTTTTATCTTTACCTTCTATTTTGGACTTATATTCATCAATAGAAATATCAAGAGCATCTAAATCTTTTTTACCAACTCTTCTATATTCTCCTAATAATACATATCTATCATTTTTTTCTTTCTTTACCTCTTCTAATGATTTATCAAATTTTTTCGTATCTTCAATTATAATATCTTTTACTGTATTATTATTACCCATATAAACCCTTTTCCAGTTCCCTTCTCTTTGGAAAGAAAGTTTTTCTAAAAGTTCTTTATCTATGGCATTCTTACCGCTTTTAATTAAACTTGATACTGGAATATAAGCTATTTCATCTGAAGATGTTTTCCCCATTTTTTCTGTCCATTCTCCACTATTATCTCCATAAAGAAATTGATGAATTGGGACTAAATCAATCGCATCTTGTGCATTTTTTACATATCTAGTTTTTCCTTTAAAATATCTTTTATCATTCCCAATTTGTTCATGATAAGCATCAACAAATCTTAATAAATCATCATAAGCTTGACCTTCAAAACCATTTAATAAAACTTGTTCACTTTTAAGATTATAATGTGGCTTCCCTTTATATGTGTCTGCATATACAGAAGAAGCAATTACTAAACTTGCTACTGCTAATATATATTTTTTCATTTTATCACTTCTCCTTTACTAAAATTTAACATTCATTTCTAAATAATAATTTCTTTCCGGTGCTGGTAATGCTTCCACACTTGTTTCCCTTAAATTATATTTTGAATTAAGGACATTTTTAGCTCCCACTTTAATAGTAGAATATTTATCAGGTCTATGCAGAGCTCCTATATCAAGTCTTCCATAAGCTGGTATAGTATGTTTTATTATTTTATCTCCATAATCTGGGTCATTTTTGTCTTCAACTAGCTCTCTTGTTTCTCTTTCACTAAAATAAACATAGTTAGCTAACAACGATAATCTTTTACTTATATCATATTTTATTCCAAAAGTAGCTTTTATATCAGGAACCAAAGGTACTTTATCCCCTCTATAAATTTTTGCATCTTCATCTGACTTTAAAACTTTCGTTTTTAACAAAGTAAGTGAAGAATTTAAACTTAATTTATCAAATCTTTTTTCTGCTTCAAATTCAAGTCCCATTCTTCTTGTTTTTCCTATATTTCTATACTTCCATCTTCTTACAGCAGGATTTGTAACTCCAGAAGAAATTAAAGTAATTTCATCCGTTGTATCTGTTAAGAATAAAGATGTACTTAAAAGAGTATCAAAAACATAATCTCTAAATCCAACTTCTACTGTATCTGTAATCTCCGCTTTCAAATTACTAGGAACATATATAGAAGCTGTATTCATAACTGGTGGTGTAAAGAAACCATTTGGATCTGGTATTTTAGGATCATGAATTTTATTAGTTAACTGGTTTGCAAATGGTGTTACAAAACCATGTTCATACCTAGTAAAAACTCTTCCAGTATCACTGTATTTATAAAGTCCTCCCATTTCTCCAGCAAAATTAGAAATTCTTTCATTTGTTTTTGTCCATTTATGATAAGGGTCAACAAAAGGTCCACTGTTTTCTCCATTGTGTCTATAACCTTTATACTTAGTCCATTCTCCCCTTAAACCTGCTGTTAAATCAAATTTATCACTTAGTTCATATTTATTAAATCCATATAAAGCATGTTCTTCTTTTGATAATTCCATTTCAATATTACTTATCATCGGTTTTGGTTTATCTATCTTGTCATAAAAAATATCATTATGATACCATTTTAAAGTATTAGATTTAACATTTGCTTTTCTTTTGTTTGTTGCTTTTTGGTAATCATAACCTAAAATTGCTTCTCCTTTTCCATCTGCATATTCTATTTTAGATTTTAATTTTATTCCCTTTTTATCTTCATCAAACTTTGCCTTCATTATAGAATTAACATCATAAAAATTAGCATAGTTTCTATTTGGAGTTTGTGTTCTTCCTCCAAAAGTAGCTATGATTTTTACATCATCTATACTTTCTGATAAAATATCTCTTTTTTGATTTTGATTATATACTGTTGCTGCAACAGTCACTTCATCTGTTGGTCTATACTCATAGTCAAAAGTATAACTTGTATCTTTAGTAGTTAAATCCATATTAAGCCCTGGTGCTTTCCTGTTTTTATCTAAAATTTCTTTTTTTAGTTGATTAGAACCATCTTGTTTTATTTTGCTGTATCTTGTTTGTAATCTAAATCTATTTTTATCATTTATTTTATAGTCAAACCCACCCAAGAAAATTTTATTTTCTTTTTCTTCATGTTCTCTATAATCTTCACTATTCAAATAAGAAAATCCATAGTTTACATATAAATTTTTATTTACATTATATCCACCTGCAAAACCAAAATTTCTATTTTCATAAGAACCATAAGCTAAGTCCATAAAGAAATTATTTTTTGTTGCATTTGAATTTGTTGTAATGCTTACAACTCCACCAACTGAACCTGAACCATAAAGAGTTGCTCCTCCTCCCGGTATAATTTCAATTTTTTTGATACTTTCTATAGGAATAGAATTTATTGGTAAACTTGCCATTGTTTCTTCTGTCGGATTTATAGAAACACCATCAACTAAAACCTTAACTCTAGCTAGTGATTTATCTCCACTACCTCTCATATCAACTCTTGGTCCAAAAGCTGTATTTTGAATTGTTACCCCCGGTGCATCTCTTAATACATCTTCAACATTTTTGTAATTCCCTTCTCTTATTTTCTTTTCAGTGAAAACAAAAGTATTTTTTTGTTGCCTAGGTGTTAAAGTGTAATCAGCTTTTCTATTGCCTTTAACAACAGAGTCTTTTAATTTTATAGTTTCTTCTGAATAAGAAGCAACTGTAACTAAAACACTAAGAAAAAACAATACTTTTCTCATAAGTAATTTCTCCTTTCAAAATAATATTTTAAAAAAATAATAAAAAAACAATAAATATACTATACTTATTATTTGATATAAAGTACTATTAAAACTCTAAAATGGATTATTTTATTTGTCAAGTTTTTTTTATTAATTAAAAAAATTCAATTAAAAGTAATATAAAATAAGAAATTAAACCTTCATTTTTTTAAGGAATTTTTATTTTATTTATTTAATATTATTTTTTATCTTTGTACACTATTTAATCAAAAAATGATTAAATTCTCACTTACATTTAATTTTTGATTTAAAAAATTTTGTAAATAAAATTAAATTATAGTAAACTTATGTTAAGTAGTTGTTAATAAATAATTAAATAATAAACAAAAAATTTAGAAAGGTGGTTTTTAATGCAAGCATGGAGAGATTTTAAAGGTGGAGAATGGCAAAATAGTATAAATGTAAGTGATTTTATAAAAAATAATTACATTGAATATACTGGTGATGAAAGTTTTTTAGAGGACGCAACAGAAAATACTAAAAAGTTATGGACTAAATTAAGTGGAATGCTAAAAATAGAAAGAGAAAAAGGAATCTATGATGCTGAAACTAAAATACCATCTAAGATAGATGCTTATGGTGCAGGATATATTGATAAAGATTTAGAAACAATAGTTGGATTACAAACTGATGCTCCATTGAAAAGAGCAATATTCCCAAATGGTGGCTTAAGAATGGTTCAAAATTCTTTAGAAGCATTTGGTTATAAATTAGATCCAGCAACAGAAGAAATTTATACTAAATATAGAAAATCACACAACGACGGGGTTTTCTCTGCTTACACAAAAGATATAAAAAATGCTAGACATACAGGAGTTATAACTGGTTTACCTGATGCTTATGGTAGAGGAAGAATTATAGGTGATTACAGAAGAGTTGCACTTTATGGTGTAGATAAACTTATAGAAGAGAGAACAAGAGAATTTAACGAATATGATCCAGCAGAAATGACAGAAAAAGTAATTCAAGAAAGAGAAGAAATGTTTGAACAACTTCAAGCATTAAAAGCTCTAAAAAGAATGGCTGCTGCTTATGGTTTTGATATAGGAAGACCTGCAGAAACTGCTCAAGAAGCTATTCAATGGACTTACTTTGGATATTTAGGAGCAATAAAAGAGCAAAATGGAGCTGCAATGAGTTTAGGAAAAACTGCAGGCTTCTTAGATATTTATATAGAAAGAGATTTAAAAGAAGGAAAAATTACAGAAAAACAAGCACAAGAATTCATAGATCATTTTGTAATGAAGTTAAGAATAGTTAGATTTTTAAGAACTCCTGAATATGATCAATTATTCTCTGGAGATCCTGTATGGGTAACAGAATCAATTGGTGGTATGAGTAATGATGGAAGATCTTGGGTAACTAAAACAGGATTTAGATATTTACATACTTTATATAATTTAGGAACTGCTCCTGAGCCAAACTTAACAATTTTATGGAGCCAAAAATTACCAGAAAATTGGAAAAAATATTGTTGTAAAGTTTCAATTGACACTTCTTCATTACAATATGAAAATGATGATATTATGAGACCACAATTTGGTGATGACTATGGAATAGCTTGTTGTGTTTCTCCTATGGCAATTGGAGAACAAATGCAATTCTTTGGAGCAAGAGCAAACTTACCAAAAGCACTACTTTATGCTATCAATGGTGGAAAAGATGAAATGAAAAAAGTTCAAGTGACTCCTGAAGGAATGTTTGAACCAATTAAAAGTGAATATTTAGACTTTGATGAAGTTTGGGAAAAATACGATAAAGTATTAGACTGGTTAGCTACTACTTATGTAAAAGCATTAAACATAATTCACTATATGCACGATAAATATTCTTATGAAGCATTAGAAATGGCTTTACATTCATTAGATATTCATAGAACAGAAGCATGTGGAATAGCAGGACTTTCAATAGTTGCTGACTCACTTGCTGCAATTAAATACGGTAAAGTTAAAGTTGTTAGAGATGAAGACGGAGATGCTGTTGATTATGTTATAGAAAAAGATTATGTTCCATTCGGAAATAACGATGATAGAACGGATGAATTAGCAGTTAAAGTCGTTAGAACATTTATGAATAAAATTAGATCTCATAAAATGTATAGAGATGCAGAACCAACTCAATCTATACTTACAATAACTTCAAATGTTGTTTATGGTAAGAAAACAGGAAACACTCCCTGTGGAAGAAGAGCCGGAGCTCCATTCGGACCAGGAGCAAATCCAATGCACGGAAGAGATACAAAGGGAGCAGTTGCTTCACTTGCATCAGTTGCTAAAATTCCGTTTGAAGATGCAAACGATGGAATTTCTTATACATTTGCAATAACTCCAGAAACTTTAGGAAAAACTCCTAACGAAAAGAAAGAAAATTTAGTTGGACTTCTTGATGGATATTTTGCAAAAACTGGACAACACTTAAATGTAAATGTTTTTGGAAGAGATTTACTAGAAGATGCTATGGAACACCCAGAAAATTATCCACAGCTTACAATTAGAGTCTCTGGTTATGCAGTAAACTTTATTAAATTAACTAAAGAACAACAATTAGATGTTATAAATAGAACTATCAGTAATAAATTCTAATAATTCTGATTGACGAAAACTAGAAATATATTATAAAATCAGTGGGGAGATTTATTTCTCCCCATTATTAAATATGCAATATTATTTTTTTGGGAAACTGCGGTTTGCTTTGTAAACCTGTTTCCCTCTCTGCGAGGCTTGGGGCTGTCGCTCCAAACCCCAAAATAAATTTTCTAAGAGCCTTTAAAATTTAGAGGAATAATTTTAGGATTTTTAAGGCGAAGCCTTAAAGTGAAGTCGCCACCGCGACATCTCAGCAAGCAGCAAAGCGAGCGAGCCAAAAAAATAAAAAAAAGGAAAAGATTATTATGAAAGGTTATATCAACTCATTTGAATCATTTGGAACTAAAGACGGACCGGGAATAAGATTTGTTTTATTCTTGCAAGGTTGTCCTTTAAGATGTCTTTATTGTCATAATGTTGATAGTTGGGAATTACAAAATAAAAATTATAAATATAGTCCAGAAGAAGTTTTAGATGAATTAAATAAAATGAGAGCCTTTATAACTGGTGGAATAACTGTTTCAGGTGGAGAACCACTTATGCAAGCAGATTATGTTTTAGAACTTTTTAAACTTTGCAAAAAAGAAAACTTACATACTGCTCTTGATACTTCTGGTTATATTTTTAATGACAAAGTGAAAGAAATTTTAGAATATACAGATTTAGTTTTATTAGATATTAAACATATTGATAAAGAAAAATATAAAACTTTAACCTCTGTGAATTTAGATAATACTTTAAAATTTATAAAATATTTGCAAGAAATTAAAAAAGATGTCTGGCTTAGATATGTACTTGTGCCAAATTATTCAGATGATGAAAAAGATTTAAACGACTGGGCAAAATTTGTGTCTGGATTTTCTGATGTTGTGAAAAGAGTTGATATACTTCCATTTCATCAAATGGCAATTTATAAATGGGAAAAAGTTCAAAAAGAATATAAATTAAAAGATACTCCTACTCCAACAAAAGAACAGATAGAAAAGGCAGAGGAAATTTTTAGAAAATATGATTTACCTCTTTATGAGGCAAGAAAATAAAAATCCCATAAGCTTAATTGCTCATGGGATTATTTTTTATATTTCAACTTTTTCAACAGTTATACTTTTTTGATTATCATAAGTTACGAAACCAGGTTTTGCTCCCTTAGGCTTATTAACATGTTTTTTTTGAGTGTATTCAACTAAAACTTTTTCACCCAAATTTAATTTTGTATAAAAAGCAGAAATTTCACTAGCCTTTTTAATTAGATTATCTGTTAAAAAATTAGTTTTCACTATAACATGAGAACTTGGTATATCTTTTACATGAAACCAATAATCATTTTTATTTGCAACTTTAAAAGTTAAATTATCATTTTCTAAATTATTTCTGCCGTAAAAAATTAAAGAGTTGTCCATTTCAAAAATTCCATATTTAACTTCTTTTTTTAACTTAGTATTTTTTTTCTTATTAACTACTCTAATATAATTTAATTTTATGAGTTCATCTTCTATTTCTCTCAAAGAATTTACATCTTCACTTCTTTCTATAAATAAAAGTGTACTTTCTAAATATGTTAATTCTTCTGTCATTTCAATTTTTCTTCGTTTAGCATTTTCTAATTTTCTTTTTTCTTTATTATATTTTTTATAAATTTTATCTAAATTAGATTTTGGACTTAAAAGTGGGTCTAAATTTATTTTGATTTCTTTATTATTATAGAAATCAAAAGTTTCTAAAACATTCATACCCTTTTTAATGCTATATAAATTTGCTGCCACAATATCTGCCTGCTCTTTTATACTTTCTATCTGAGTTGGATTTTCCATATCTTTTTTAATTAAAGTCAAAATCTTTTTAACTTTTTTTATTTTTTTATTCAACATAGAAAGTAATCTATTTTTTAATATAGAATAACTTGTTGCTTGAAATTTATAAGTAATATAAAAATTTATCATATCATTAAAAGTTTCAAATTCTTTTATTTCAAGTTTATTATCAAAATCTTTTGCTTTAATATCTAAAACTGTTGCAAGTTTTATATCTTTATTTTTAAAATAAATTTTTGGTTTAGATTTAGAAAAAATTACTTTTTTATAATCTTCATAGGTTTTAATATTATTTTCTAAAACTTTACCCATACCTTCAACACAAGCTGATAAAGATTTTTTTTCCTCTTTCAATAAATTAAATTTTTCTTCTTTCAAATCCAAAGGCGAAATTTTATCTTCGTATTTAGGTCTTACATATAATTCACCTCTAAAAAGTGTTCTATCTAAATTTTCTGAAAGTGAAAACTTTTTTAGAGAGTCTATTACTTTATTTTCTTCGTCTACCAAAATTAAATTTAGTAGTTTTCCAGCACATTCAAAATATAGTTTATTTTTTTTAAGTTCTCCCAATTCGTTGATTTTACTAAAATGAAAAACTAGGATTCTATCAAATCCTAGCTGTTCTATTTCAATTAAAATAGCATTCATCAAATATTTTCTTAAATTAGAAACTATTGTTGAAGCCTCATCTAATATTGGTTTTTCTTTGTTTTGTGCTAGATAACATACTGGAAAATTTGGCATACAAGAAAATACTAACTCTGTCTTTCCAAAAAATAACGATATTGAGTGTTCATTATTTTTAAAAATTCTATTTGTTTTCTTCCCAACTAATATTTCTTTTAATTCTTCCCTTACTCTACTAAGAGATATGCCATCTAAATATAACATATTAGTCTACCTTTATCACTATAAGATTTTTTGCATCTTCAACATCTAAAACTAATTTTGAACCATCTTCTTTTTCAATTATAAATTCTGATTTATCTTTGGAAGGTAAAATTGTTACAACTTTAAAATTTTGAACTCCTTGACCTGAGAAATAATTTTGAACAATAGGAGAGCCTTTAATTTCAACAATTGAAAGTCTAGTTCCAACTGGGAAATTAGTTATAACCATAGGTCTAAAATAGTCTTCTTTGCTTCTTAATGCTTCTAAAATAACTTCAAAAATTTTAATAAATTTTTCCAATTCTTTATCTGGAATATTTTCAGTTATAGAAGTCATTATCATATTGTGATAATTATTATGATAAGCTAGTGCATCTACTCCTTTTTTTGTAAGTGATACAAAAACTTTTCTTCTATCTACATTTGAACGAACTCTTTCTACATAACCTTTGTCAGTCAATTTAGAAATTGCAACTGTTGCAGTTCCCATTGTTATTCCAATTTTATCTGCAAGTTCATTCATAGTTAAAGAATCTTTCCCTATTGATTCTATTATATGAAGTTCTGTATGTGTTACAGATTTCATTCCTCTTTTTAATGCCATATCTTCTGTTTTATAAAATAATTTGTAGTATTCTTCCAAAACTTCATTTACTCTTTCAACATTTACTGTCATACTATTCATCCCCTTTTTTTAATAAATCTATTCTTTCTTTATAATTTCCAGAAAATATATAAGAACCTGCAACAAATATATTTGCTCCTGCTTCTATACATTTCCCAATAGTTTCATTAGTTATTCCACCATCTACTTCTATATCAATATCTGCTCTCATTTTTCTGATATTTTTAATTTTTTCTACAACATTTGGTATAAATTTTTGCCCTCCAAAACCGGGATTTACACTCATAACAAGTATCATATCTAAGTCATCTATAACATATTTTAAAATATCTTCCGATGTTGAGGGATTTAAAGATACTGCTGCCTTAACTCCAAAAGATTTTATTTGTTGAATTACTCTATGTAAATGAATTGTTGCTTCTCCGTGTACTGTTATTATATCTGCCCCTGCCTTTACAAAATCTTCAATATATCTTTCTGGTTTATCTATCATCAAATGAACATCAAAAACAAGATTTGTATATTTCTTAAAAGATTTTATTACGGGAGGTCCGAAAGTAATGTTAGGTACAAAATTTCCGTCCATAACATCTATATGTATATAATCTGCTCCTGCTTTATCTATTGCAACTATTTCCTCTCCTAATCTTGAAAAATCACAAGATAGAATTGATGGTGCAATTTTAATTTCCTTAATCATATTTGTTCCACCTTTCCGTTAATATTTTTAAAACTTTCGTATAAAAATTATATCTTTCTACTGATATTTTTTTATTTTCAACTGCATTCTTAACTTGACAATTTGGTTCGTGTGTGTGTGTACAGTCTAAAAATTTACAATTTCTATGTTCTTCTATTTCTGGAAAAACTTTGAAAAGTTCTTCCATATTATTTATTTCTGGAATTTCTATTGATGAAAATCCCGGAGTATCTATTATATATCCTCCTATTTTTAATTTCATCATATTAGAACTTCGTGTTGTATGTTTTCCTCTTTGTAGTCTTTCACTAATTTCTCCAGTTTCTAATATTCTTTCATCTTGAAGAATATTTATAAGACTAGATTTTCCAACTCCACTAGGTCCACCAATAACTGTTATTTTATTTTTTAGAAAAGTTTCCAAGTCTTTTATTCCAATATTTTCTTTTACTGATAAATAAAATAACGGAATTTCTAAATCTTTCAAATAAGATAATTTATCTTTAATTTCTTTTTTTTCATTTTCATCTAAACAATCAATTTTATTTATTATTATTAAAGGCTTTATATTGTGATGATAGGCATTTGTAATTAAATAATTTATTTTTTCATAGTCAATAGCAGGATTTTTTCCTGCAAACTGTATAGCCATATAATCAACATTTGCAACTATCGGTCTAATTAAATAATTTTTTCTCTCAACTATATTTATTATAGAATTATCTTCAGAAATTTCTACTAAATCTCCCACAATACAGTTAAATTTATTATTTTTCTTTTTTAAAATTCCTCTAAGTTTACATTCTAATATTTCTTTTTCTGTATCAACATAATAAAAACCTTGAATTTTGTTTATAACTCTTCCTAGAATTTTATAGCCTCCTATTGATAAATTATATTTTTTTAATTTCGCCCATTACTGATTATAAATGAAATTTTTTGTCCTTTAACAACTGGTTCTCCTGATTTTGGAGAAGTTGCTATAACTTCATTTATAGGATATGGTGAGTTTATCTCTACTGTCTTATCTATAACTAAACCATATCTTTTAGCTATTAAAGTTGCTTCAACATAACTTAAACCAACTAAATTTTCTAAAAATACAACTGGTTTATTTTTACTCACCCAAATTTTTATATTTCTTCCTTTTTTAACAATTTTTCCCTCTATTGGTTCTTGTTTTCCAATCTTTCCATAAGGTAAGTCTGAAAAAACTTCTCCCATATTTCTAATATTCAAATCAGATTTTTTTATAATTTTCTCAGCTTCTTCTAAATCTACTCCAACGAGAGCTGGAACTTTATAATAAAATTCATTAAAATAAAGTCTTTTTAATAAATTAAATCCAAAAAAACATATCAATATTAGCAAAACAAAATTTAAAAATTTTATGTAACTTATATTTTTGTTATTCTTCTTATCCATAATTCTCCTAAATAAAAATATTTCAAAAAATAATTTTAAAATAATTCATATAATATTTTTAATATCAAAATTTATTTATCAGTAATATCATAACATATTTTACTAATTTTTTCAACTTTTCTTATAGAAACTAAAATGTTTTTATATTAAAACAAATTTTAAAAAAAAAGGGCGACTGCGGAGATAAATCTCCTGTCGCCCTCTCTCGTGGGGGCAAAGCCCCCAAACCCCCAATTTTTTTACAATAACCTATTTAGATAAATCCTCAATTTATTTTTATTGGGGCGTTGGGGCGATAGCCCCAACCAAAAGGCGAGCAATCCAGAGGGCATGGGAGCCTAATACTTTTACGGAATAAAAGTATCTAAGAATTTATAAGAATAGTTTTACTATTCAACAATCTCTAAGAAAAATCAAATTAGAATTTATTTAAGTATAAAAAAGAAACTGCATTTATCTGCAGTCTCCTCTTAATTTTTATTCTTCATCTAAAATATCATTTATATCTTTAAAGAAATTTTCTGTTGTTATAATTATAACTCTATCTCCTTGCTGTATTGTATCATCACCCTTTGGTAAAATTGCTTTCCCATCTCTAACTATATAAGGTATCAAAACATTTTTCTTTAATTTTAATTCTCTTAAAGGAACATCTATAATTTCACTTTCAGTGTTCACATATAATTCTATTGCTTCAACTGCATTATTTTCAAGTCTATATAAATTTAAAATATTATTTTCTTCTGATAAAGATCTAACAATTCTAACTATGCAGTCTGCAATTATTTTTTTAGGTGTTATAACAGATTGAAAAGTATCTCCTCCTAAAACATCTATAAAAGACATTTTATTTACTTTTGTAACTATTTTTTTAATTCCAACTTTTTTAGCATACATTGAAATAAAAATATTGGTTTCATCCATTCCTGTTATTGCTATACAAGAATCATAATTTTTAAAATTTGCTTCTTTTAATGTATCTTGATCTGTCCCATCTCCACAAACAACAATAGCACTTTCTAAATCTTGACTAAATTTTATAGCTTTTTCTTCTTTTAATTCTAGTATTTTAACTTTAATATCTTCTTTTTCAAATTCTTTTGCTAAATAATGAGTAATTATTCCTGCCCCTATTATAAAAGCTGATTTTATTTTTTCTTTGTGCTTTCCAAGAATATTTTGAAACTCTAAAATATCTTTCTTTACTCCCGTTATATAAATTCTATCATCTTCCCTAAAAATATCTCTTCCTGTTGGAATAATTATTTCATTATCTCTTTTAATAATACACACTAATACATTTGGAAATAAATCTCTTTTAAAATCTTGTATAGTCATTCCAACTAAACGAGATTGCTTCTCTATTGCAAATTCAACTAATTTTAATTTTCCATATAAAAAACTTTCAACATTAAGTGCATCTGGAAAATCTATATTTTGCATTATACCTTTAGCTGCTTCTAATTCTGGATTTATAACTAAATCTATACCCAAAGACTTACTCATAAAATCAATTTGAGCCGAATATTTTGTATTTCTCACACGAGCTATTGTAAATTTTGCTCCAATTTTTTTTGCAATAACAGAGGCTATTATATTTATTTCATCTTTTTCTGTAACTGAAATAAAAATATCTGCCTTTGATACTCCTGCGTCCATTTGAACATCATAACTTGTAGCATCTCCAACTAAACCCATAATATCATTATTAGATAGAACATTTTCAAGAATTTTAGAATCTTGTTCTATAAGAAGTATATCATTTCCCTCTGTTGATAAGTCTTTACAAAGCAGTTCCCCAACTTTTCCTGCTCCAACTATAACAATTTTCATTTGTAATAAGTCCTCCTAATTTTGTTTTTTATAAGTATATGCAATAAATTCTTCAAAATCTTTTTCAGCAACAATTTTATAACCATAATCTTCAACTTTTGGTAAATATAAAGGTGTCTTTGAATTTGCCACTACAACACTATCTTTAATTCTTGATAAATAAATTTCTTCTATTTCAAAATTTTCAAGAAAATATTTATAAATAGAATAGCCACCACAAACAAATACAGTTTTATTTTCAGCTGATAAATCTTCTATCAATTTGAAAATATCTATACCCTCATTTAAAACTATAACTTCTCTATTTTTTTTCATAAAATTTATAGGAACAAATTTTGCAGTATTTGCTCCAAATAAAACTGTGTTTCCAACAGTCAAAGATTTAAAATAAAGTAATTCTTCTTTTATATGCCATAGAAGTCCATTGCCACCATCTTCTGGTTTTGCATCTCCTATTAAATTATTTTCTCCAACACAAACTATCATTTTCAAATTTTTATAATATTTTTTATCAGACATTTTATTAGACATTAAATCGCCACCTCATAACTTACTTTTTCTCCGTGTTTATAATCAACAATTTCTATATCATCCGGTTTAAAATCATAAATAGTTTTAAAATTATTTATTTTTAATTTAGCAGGGGCAAAACACTCTCCATTTACTTGCTTCAATAAATTATCATAATGTCTATCATAGATATGAACATTGTGTATATTCCAAATTATTTCTGCTGCTTCAAGTCCACACTCTAAGGCAACTAATTTATGTAAAACTGAATATTGAAATACATTTGCAACAAGTCCAAGTGCAACATCACAACTTCTTTGTCTAACTTCTAAATATAATTTTCCATTTATCACTGACCACTGAGTTAGATGCACACAAGGAGTTAGAGCCATTTTATCTAAATCTTGTGGCACCCAAATTTCTGTCATAATTCTTCTGCTATTTGGATTATTTTTTAATTCGTTTATCACATAATCAAGTTGAGATTTATATTGAAAAGTTTTTTGAGCAATTTGATAACCGTAAGCCTTTCCTATTGTCCCATCTTCCATTTTCCATTCGTCCCAAAATTTACAACCAATTTTATTTAACTCATCAACATTATTAGATTGCATAAGCCATATCCAATATAATTCTCTAATTGGAGCTTTACTTGGAGCAAATCTTGAAGTTATTAAGTGGGCTTCGTTATCAGAATTATCTAATCTAAATTGATAACCAATATAACTTTTATAATGAGCAGGTGTACCATCTATATATTTTGTTCTAACTTTTCCCTCAGACCAAATCCCTTTTTCAGCAATAGTGTTAACTATATTTTTATAAATCACATCAAATTTTGAACTTTTTTCCATCCTTACACCTCACATTATTTTTTAAATTTTTTATTTTATTATTATATCATAATTTATTTTTTTATTTTATAAAAATATTGCCATATACATAGGTAAATGTAAAACTCCATCTTTAATCATAATATCTTTTTGATATAAAATGATTGACTCTCCAATTTTATCTTTAAATTTTGTTTTAAATTTATCAAGTGAAGAATGTTTTCTATAAGTTGAAGATTTAACTTCAAGTGGAAATATTTTTTTATGATTAGATAATATAAAATCTATTTCTATATTATTTTTACTATTTTTCTTATCACTTCTTGAATAAAAAAATAATTTATGTCCGTTTACTCTTAACATTTGAGCCACAATATTTTCCATCAACATTCCTTCATTCACATTTATTTTATCAAATAGAACATTTTTATATAAATCATTATCTATATAATCGTTATCATAGAATACTTGACTTACTAAAAGTCCAGTATCTCCCATATAACATTTTCTAGTTGAAAAATCACTGCTTAAAGAAAGTCCAATATTCGGGTCAGTAGAATTAAAGCAAGTATTTATTATCATAGCATCTGCAAGCCACAAAAAAGAATCTTCATAGTCTCTTAATCTTGCATTTTTTGATAATGAAGCCAAAGTATATTTTTTTTCTTTTTTAGATAACTGACCCGGAATTTCATCAAAAATTGAAATAACTTTATTTTGATTAGAGCCTGCAAATTTTGAAATATCATTTCTATACAAAGTTAAAATATCTTTTTTTATTTCATCAACTTTTGAAAAATCTTTACTCTTTATATATTCATTAACTGCTTGAGGCATACCTCCAACCAACATATACTGTCTAAAAATATTTAAAATTTTTCTATGTAGAGAACTACCTAATGCTTCTTTTTTATCAAAAAATTCTTTTAATATAGGAACAGTAGTTGTATCTCCCAAAGCCCATAAAAATTCTTCAAAATCTAATGGATAAAGATTTATATGTTTTTCTTCTGAAGGAATAACTATATTTTCTACATTTCTTTTTATAGATAACAAAGAACCTGTCTCAATAAAATCATATCTTCCGTCTTGAACCAAATATTTAAGTAGTTGTCTTGCCTTTGGTAACATTTGAATTTCATCAAAAACAATTAAACTTTTTCTTTTATAAAGTTTAACTCCGTAAAAAGCAGATAATTTTAAGAAAAATAAATCTAAATTATAACTTTCTTCCTCAAATAAAATAAGAATTTCTTTTGGTATATTTGCAAAATCTATAATTATATGAGATTTGTATTCATTTTTAGCAAATTCTCTACATAAAAAACTTTTTCCTATTCTTCTTGCTCCATTGACAAGCAAAACAGTTTTTCCTGCAGATTTTTCTTTCCATTCCAATAATTTTTTATAAGCCTTTCTCTTTAACATAAGACCACCTCTAAAATAAAAATATCATATTTTTCACGAAATCGCAAGTTTATTTAATTAAAATTTTCACGAAATCGGACTTTTTATTAGTCCCCAAGTCATATTTTTATAATTATATTTTTTTATTTTAGATTTTTTAATAAAATAAATCTTTTAACAACTAGCTCAAAAATTAATTTGAGCTAGCTATAAAAAATCTACTTATTTCTCTTTTTATACTCTTCTACTGTTCCAGAAAAAATTGTCCTTCTATCTCCCTTATCTAAGGCATCCATTACTCCATTATAACTTTCTACTAATACATTCCTTTTAAATTTCATTGGAGGTATATTTATTGTTTCTCCATTACTTAATTGCACATTTCCTATATATGCAGTAAAATCTCCTGTAATTATTATTCCTTGTTTATATACATGTATAAAATTTGAATTAGGATTTGTATGTACTATATATTCTTTACCTTCACTAGTAAGTTTTACCATTGAAGACAAAATTTTTACTTTTTTACTATCACTATTACTCCCTCGTTCAAATATCCATATATTATCAAGTGGAGAATTTTCATCATCAAACTCTTCTAATAAATGCCCTTTTATAAATATTTTTTCATTTCTATAATCTTTTGGATAATATGCATAATTTCTAATAGTACAGCCTGTCAAAAACATTAAAACTATTATTATTAAATATTTTTTCATCTATTTTCCTCCCCTTTTTTTTCTTGAGATTTTTTATCTCTTTTTTTCTATCTTTAATATCAAAATTAGATATTTTATTTTTCTTTCAAATTTTATTTTAATTTATAAAATCATTCTAACTAAATTTTTTTAAATAGTCAATTCACATTATTTTTTATAATTTTTCTTTTTAATATATTATAGTCATAGAATTCTTGCACTACTTAATTAAATTTTTGATATACACATACAATTTTCTTTTTAGTCCAAATTTTAATTTTTATAAATAACTTTCTTCTAAAATTTTTTATTTATAAGATAAAAAACTTGTTAAAATAAGAATTTTATAATATAATTAGAAAAATAAATTAAAATATTAAAGTTTTATCTAGGAGGAAGAATGAACGGAAAAATTTTAAAAGAGGCAATTACTTTTGATGATGTATTATTGGTTCCAGCAAAATCTGATGTGCTACCTCACGAAGTGAGTTTAAAAACCAGACTAACAAAAAAAATTTACTTAAATGTTCCTATATTGAGTGCAGCTATGGACACAGTTACTGAATCAGATTTGGCCATTGCTCTTGCAAGACAAGGTGGAATAGGATTTATTCATAAAAATATGTCTATCCAAGAGCAAGCAGCAGAAGTTGATAGAGTTAAAAGATCTGAAAGTGGAATGATAACTAATCCTATCACTTTAAATAAAGATAGTGATGTCTATGAAGCCGAAGCAATAATGAAAAGATATAAAATTTCAGGTCTTCCTGTTATAGAAGATGATGGAAAACTTATTGGAATAATAACAAACAGAGATATTAAATATAGAAAAGATTTATCTCAACCAGTTGGAGATATAATGACAAAAGAAAAACTTATCACTGCTCCTGTTGGTACAACACTTGATGAAGCAAAAGAAATTTTATTAGCAAATAGAATTGAAAAATTACCTATAACTGATGATAAAGGTTATTTAAAAGGTTTAATTACAATAAAAGATATTGATAATATTATTCAATACCCAAATGCTTGTAAAGATGAAAGAGGAACATTGAGATGTGGAGCAGCAGTTGGTATTGCACCTGATACATTAGATAGAGTTAAGGCTCTTGTTGAAGCGGGAGTTGATATTATAACTGTAGATTCTGCTCACGGACATTCTAGTGGAGTTATAAAAATTATAAAAGAAATTAAAACTGCTTTCCCAGATTTAGATGTAATCGGTGGAAATATTGTTACTGCTGAGGCAGCAAAAGATTTAATTGAAGCTGGAGTATCTGCCGTAAAAGTTGGAATAGGTCCAGGTTCTATTTGTACAACAAGAGTTGTTGCAGGAGTTGGAGTTCCTCAACTAACAGCCGTAAATGATGTTTATGAATATTGTAAAGACAAAGGTATTGGAGTTATTGCTGATGGAGGAATAAAACTTTCTGGTGATATAGTTAAGGCTCTTGCCTCTGGTGGAGATTGTGTAATGCTTGGTGGACTTCTTGCAGGAACAAAAGAAGCACCAGGTGAAGAAATTATAATGGACGGAAGAAAATTTAAAGTTTATGTTGGTATGGGTTCTATTGCTGCTATGAAAAGAGGTTCAAAAGATAGATATTTCCAAACTGAAAATGATATTTCAAAATTAGTTCCAGAAGGAATTGAGGGAAGAATTGCTTTTAAAGGTTCCGTTAAAGATGTTATCTTCCAATTAGTTGGAGGAATAAGAGCAGGTATGGGCTACTGTGGAACTGCCACAATAGAAGATTTACAAAAAAATGGAAAATTTATTAAAATAACTGGAGCAGGACTTAAAGAAAGTCATCCTCACGATGTTACAATAACAAAAGAAGCACCAAATTATTCAAAATAAAAATAAGATAAAATTCCCATCCCCCCTAAAATTATTTTACTGTATTTATTAAAGGGGGTGTCGGGGCGACAGCCCCAACCATAAAGGCGAGCAGAGCTTTAGCTCGGGCGAGCCAAGGAAATAAAAATTACAATTTCCTAATAAATAAAAAAATAAGGAGTTTCAAAAATGAATTTTAAAAAAAAATTAGTTCTTAGTATTTTTCTATTATTTATTTCTAATATTTATGCCGACACATTTAAAGAAATAAAATTATTAGATGATTACTCAAGAGAAATTCTAGGTGAACCAACTAGAAATGTTGTTGACCTTGATAGATTACAAAAGCAAAAGCAAGTTAAAATGGAAAATTTTGAAAAAAGAAACAATGATAATAAACAAATACAAAAAAAAGTATCAAGTAATATAAGAGTAAGTGCTGATGATATTGTTGATATTTATGAAAAAACTTCTGAAAATGATATAGTTTATAAAATAGGAGACTCTAAACCTTTCACTGGATTTTTTGGAATAGTTTTAGATGGAAAAATAGAGTATTATGAACAATATAAAAATGGACTTTTAGATGGAGAAACTGCTTGGTTTTCAAGAGAAACAGGAGTTAAGTTATTATCTGAACCATATACAAGAAAAAAATTAAACGGAGAACAAAAGACTTTTTATGATAATGGGAAATTAAAATCTATTGTTTATTATAAAAATAATAGAATTGATGGACTAGCAACTTATGATGAAAGTGGAAATGTTTTGCATAAAAGTATTTTTAAAAATGGTACAGGAACTTGGAAATTTTTCTGGTCTAACGGAAATGTCTTAGAAGAAGGAAGATACACTTCTTGGAGAAAAGATGGTACTTGGAAAAGATATGCAAAAGATGGAAGACTAGAAAAAGTTACAGTTTATAATAACGGCAGATTAGTTAGTCAAAGTTGGAAATAATTATGTTAATTTCAAGAATTAAGCAATTATATTTATATTTATTTGGCAAATATAAAAAACTTTATGATGAAGAAGTTAAAAAAATTTTATCTCAAAAAGAATTTGAAATATTTTGCTCTATGCCAAACTATGATAAACTTCATTCTTATAATTTATTAAAAAAAGTTGAAAATAACTCTCTCTTATCTGAAAAAAAAATTTATAAAAAATTGGCTCTCTTACATGACTGTGGAAAAGGGAATAT
The DNA here is from genome assembly GCA_018457305.1 of Fusobacterium sp. The sequence goes on from JAGYHM010000004.1 coordinate 26,934, forward strand.
TGGTTTATTTAGGAGAGTAAAAAAAGTTTTAATTGGAGATAAACTTTTGGAGCAACATTCAAAAAATTCTTTTAATCTTTTGAAAGAAATAAATAAAGAGTTGGCTCATTTGGCTTTAATTCATCATGAAAAAGCAAGAGATAAATTTATGAAAGAATTTCAATTTTTAGATGATAAGTAAAACAAGGAGAAAAAAGTGGTAAAAATAGAAAATGACTGGAAAGAAATTTTAGTAGAAGAAACAAGCAAAGAGTATTTTTTAAAATTAAAAAATATTTTAGTAGAAGAATACAAAAATTTTAAGGTTTACCCACCAAAAAAAAATATTTTTTCTGCTTTTTCTTTAACTTCTTATTCAGATGTAAAAGTCGTAATCTTAGGGCAAGACCCCTATCATCAAAAAGGACAGGCTCATGGACTTGCTTTTTCAGTCAATAAAGGAATTAGAATCCCACCTTCTCTTTTGAATATGTATAAAGAATTAAAAGATGATTTAGGTTTTGAAATTCCTAATCACGGCTTTCTTAAAAACTGGGCAGAGCAGGGAGTTTTACTTTTAAATACAAGTTTAACTGTAAGAGATAGTGAGGCTAATTCTCATTCTAAAATTGGCTGGCAAATTTTTACAGATAATATTATAAAAAAATTAAACGAAAGAGAAAAACCTATAATTTTTATTTTGTGGGGCAATAATGCAAAATCTAAAGAAAAATTTATTGATACTTCTAGGCATTATATTTTAAAAGGAGTACACCCAAGCCCACTTTCAGCAAGTAGAGGATTTTTTGGTTGTAAGCATTTTAGTAAGGCTAATCAAATTTTAAAAGAGAATGATTTAAAAGAAATTGATTGGGAAATAGAAAATTAAAAAAGGGAACTTTTAAAAGTTCCCTTTTCTTGAGTGTGTAAAAAAAAGTCTGTAAATTTTAAATAATAACTTAGCCTTCTATGTTA
>JAGYHM010000070.1 GCA_018457305.1 Fusobacterium sp.
CTATAAAGCCATAAATTATTTTTTCTCCTAAGAAATAATAACAAGTAAAACTTGCTAAAAGACCAGTTAAAATTAAAGAGCCAAGAGCACCTTCAACTGACTTTTTAGGACTTATTTTAGTAAATCCATTTTTAAAAAATTTTCTTCCTATACTTACTCCAACTATACCTGCAAAAGTATCTGAAGCCCAAACTAAAATTTGTATTGCTAAGAGAATAGCAGGATTATGATTTAAACCATACATATAAATATCAATTATTGGAGAAAATAAAACTCCCACATAGACTATTCCAGCCAAAGTATTTGCTACTGCTTCTACTGTTCCCTCAATCTGATTTTTAAATACTCTTAAAACTAATATAGTAATTACAGTCAACATAAGTAAATCACTTACATCATACTTTGTCGCCATCATATTAGCCAACCTAAAAGCACGATTATAAGAAAAATATTTCAGATTAACTATCAAAAGAGAAATAAAAATTCCTAATTCTGCTTCAACATTTTTATTCATATTTTTTATCATTTTATAAAATTCATGAGTTCCTATTCCCACAACTAAATTTGTAAAAATTAGAAGTGGTATTCCATTAAAAGATCTATTTGTATAAATAAAAACTAGAAGTGGAACTCCTATTAAAGCCACCAAAACTCTATTCCATTTAAACATTTTTTACTCCTCCAAATCTTCTATCTCTTTTTGTAAAACTTTCTATTGCCTTATCTAATTCTGCTTCATCAAAATCTGGCCATAATGTGTCAGTTATATAAAATTCAGAATATGCCAACTGCCATAATAAGAAATTAGAAATTCTAAATTCTCCACTTGTTCTAATAATCAAATCAGGTGCTGGAAAATCATTGTATAAATATTTTTCAAAATCTTTTTCAGTAATTTTCTCTTTTTTTTCTTCTAAAATTTTATTTATACCATCTATAATTTCTTGTCTTCCACCATAATTAAAAGCAATATTTAAAGTCATTCTATCATTATCCTTTGTAATTTCTTTTAAATTTTCTATTTCTTTCAATAATTTTTCTGAAACATTTTCTTTTCTTCCAGAAACAAAAAATCTAATCTTATTTTTTTCCAAAGTTTTTCTTTCATTTTTTATATATTTCAAAAACAAATTCATAAGAGTAGAAACTTCTTTTTCCTCTCTTTTCCAATTTTCAGTTGAAAAGGCATAGACAGTTAAAAATTTTACTCCAATTTTAGCCGAGTATTCTATAATTTTTCTTAAAGATTTTGCTCCCTCAATATGTCCAAAACTTCTTGCTAAATTTCTTTTTTTTGCCCATCTTCCATTTCCGTCCATTATTATTGCTATATGATTTGGTATATTCTTCTCCATTGTATCACCTCATTTTATCATATAATTTTATCATAAGTATTCTATTTTGTTAAATTATTTTATTAAAAAATGTAACTCCAATAAAGTTACATTTTTATTTTCATATTAAATTATAAAATTATTTAGATAGTTAGTTCTCCCTCTAAAATTTTTACAGCATTTCCTCCAACTAAAACTTTATTCTTAATAATTTGAGCTAAAATTTTACTTTCTCTTCCCATACTTTTCCCTTGAAAACAAGTCAAATATTCTCCTTCTTTCAAATATTTTTTTTGATATAAATAAAATGCTAATGCTCCATTTGATGTTCCTGTGGCTGCTTCTTCATCTATATCAACTATCGGTGCAAAATTTCTAACATAAGCCTCTTTTTCTTTTTTAATATTTTCTTCTAATACAAAAGGATGAAACGATATTATATTTAATTTTTTACTTAAATTTTTCATTTTTTCTGTATCAATATTTATTTTATCTAAACTTTTTTTATTCTTTAAATGAATTAGTAAATCCCATAATCCAGTATAGCCCTTTACAATTTTAAATTCTCCTAAGTCTTCCATAGTTAAATTTAAACTTTCCATTATATCAAAATAATTTTCTTCTAAAATTTTTTCTATCTTTCCATCATCTTGGTACATCATTATATTTTCTATTTTTTCTTCTTTTTTGTTTATTGTAATAGGTAAAACTCCTAAATTTGTTTCAAAATTTACAATATTTTTTCCTTCTTCTAATTTTAAAATATTATTATCAAATAAACATTGTATATATGCTATTGTAGCATGCCCACATAAATCAACTTCTGAATTTGGAGTAAAAAATCTAACTTTTTTAAATGCCTTATCACTTTCAAATAAAAATACTGTTTCTGAATAATTAAATTCTCTTGCTATATTTTTCATATTTTCTTCAGTCAATTTTTTTTCACTAATAACTACTGCCGCTTGATTTCCCTTAAATTTTTTCTCCGTAAAAGAATCATAAATATATGCTTTTGTTTTCATAACCTCACCTCTTTATAATTATATCATATTTAAAAAAAATTTTTTTTAATAAAAAAGAGAGCTCCTGCTCTCTTTCTAAATTATTTTATTAAATCGTTTAAGTCTTTTATAAATTGAACTGGATTTTCAACTTGAAAACCTTCCATAATTAAAGATTGATTGTAAGCCACATTAACTAATTTTTTCAGTTCATCATCATTAGAATATTTTTTTATCTTATCAAAGATTTTATGCTCTGGATTTAAGGCTAAAACTTTTACTGCCTTATTCATTTCTCCACCTGGCATTTCAGATAAAACTTTTTCCATTTCCAAACTTATAGGACCTTTTGCTAAAAGTGCAGCCGCACTATCTCCAATATTAGCATTTAATTCTACCTCTGAAACCTTATCTTTCAATATATCTTTAATTTTTTCTAATAATGTTTTGTTATCTTCATTTATTTTTTTAATTTCTTCAGTTTTTTCTTCACTATCATCAAATTTAAAATCAGAACTGTTTATTGACATAAAAGGTTTATCTGCATAAATATTCATAGCAGTTAAAGTAAACTCATCTATTTTATCAGTTAAAATTAAAACCTCTTTTCCTTGCTCTTTTAATTTTTCCATTTTAGGTAAGAATTTTGCAGTTTCTAAATTTTCAGCAGAAACAAAAAGTATTTCTTTATTTTCTCCCATTCTATCAACATACTCTTTTAAAGTTGTATATTTATCGTCCAAAGATGAATAGAATATTAAAAGATTTTGTAATTTATCTTTATTCATTCCGAACATATCTTGAACTCCAGCTTTAATACATCTTCCAAATTCATTCCACATTTCTATATATTTTTCTCTGTCATTTTTTAATAATTTTTCAAATTCAGAAATTATTTTCTTTTCTAAATTTTTTGCAATAGTTTGTAACTCTGTATTTTGTTGTAATATTTCTCTTGAAATATTCAATGAAAGCCCATCGCAGTCAACTAAACCAGAAATAAAACTAAAATGTTCTGGGATTAAGTCCTCACATTTTTCCATTATAAATACATTTTTTGTATAAAGTTGTAAACCTCTTTTGAAAGATTTTGTATAAAAATCATAAGGCAATTTTTTAGGTACAAATAAAACTGAATTATATTCTATATTCCCTTGAACTTTTAAATGTAAATGAAATAAAGCATCATTCCAATCGTGAAAAGTTGATTTATAAAATTCATTATAATCTTCATCTTTTAATTCTTTTTTATCTCTTTTCCAAATTGGTTTTGTTGAGTTCACAACCTCATCTTTAAAATAAATTTCATATCTAATATAATCAGAATATTTTTTAATTAAATCTTTAATTTTCCACTCTTCTAAAAATTCAGAGTATTCCTCTCCCTCTTTTAAAAATAAAGTAATCGTCGTTCCTCTTTCTGTTTTTTCAATTTCTTCCAAATCATAAGTTCCATTCCCTGTTGACTCCCATCTAACTGCTTTTTCAGAATACGGAGATTTAGTTTCTAAAACTATTTTATCTGCAACAATGAAACCTGAATAAAATCCCGCTCCAAATTGTCCGATAATATCTATATCTTCTTTATTATTTTTAGATTTTTCTAATTGTTCTTTGAAAATTTTTGAACCAGATTTTGCAATCGTTCCTATATTTTCATCAACCTCTTCATAGGTCATTCCAATTCCATTATCTTTAATAATTATTTTTTTGTTATCTTTATCAACTGAAACTTCTATTTTAAATTTATTATCTTCCCCTAATAAATTTGTTTCAGTAAGAGATTTGAATTTAATTTTATCTATTGCATCGTTTGAATTTGAAATCAATTCTCTTAAAAATATTTCTTTGTTTGTGTAAATTGAGTGTATCATCAAATTTAAAAGTTCTTTTGTTTCTGCTTGAAAAATTTTGCTTTCTTTTTTCATAATCATTCCTCCCTAATTAAAAAATTTACAATACTTTTAATTTATAACATATTCTTTTTTCTCTGTCAATTTTTGTAAATAAAAAACGACTAACTTTTGTAGTCGTCTTGAAAAAAAATTTTAAATAGAATATAAATATTTTATTTCTTCTTCTGTCAATTCTCTATACTTTCCAACTTTTAATTCTCCCAAAGAAAGTTCTCCAATTTTTTCTCTTCTCAACAGTAAAACTTTATATCCTAATTTTTCTACCATTCTTCTTATTTGTCTGTTTCTTCCCTCTCTTATAGAAATAAACAAACTTGTTTTGTTATTTTCAAATTTTACAGAATTGACTTTTGCTGGCAGTGTTTTTCCATCTTCCAAGTCCACTCCACTTTTTAATTTTTCAATATCTTTTTCTTTTAATTTTCCAAAAATTTTCAGATAATATTTTTTATATACTTCTGATTTTGGATGAACTAATCTATTAAATAATTTCCCATCATTTGTAAGTAAAATTAAACCAGAAGTCATATAATCCAATCTACCTATCGGAAAAATTCTTTTATTTGTTTGAATTAAATCTACAACAGTTTTTCTATTTCTATCATCACTCGAACTTGATAAAACTTCCAAAGGTTTATTCAACATAAAATATACTTTTCCTTTTTCTACTGTTTCTATTTTTTCCCCATTTACTTCAATAATATCTTCTGCTTCAACCGACATTCCCTGTGTAGCAAATTCTCCATTAACTTTTATTTTTTTTTGCTCTATATATTCATCAATTTTTCTTCTCGATGCTACACCCAAACTTGCCAAAAATTTATTTATTCTCATCTATATTTTCAGCCCCTAAATTTTTATTTTCTAATTTTTCTTTTAAATATTCATAGTCAGGTAATTCTTTTATATTTTTTATTCCAATGTAAGCTAAAAATTTATTTGTTACCTCGTATAAATTTGCTCTTCTTCCTTCTTCTCTTACCCCACAATTTCTTATAAATTTTTTCTCTTCCAAATTATAAATTATTCTGTCAACCGATACTCCTCTAATAAGTTCTATTTCTTTTTTTGTAACAGGTTGTTTATATGCAATTATAGACAAAGTTTCCATAGAAGCAGACGATAATTTTTTGGGTTTAACCTCTTGCTCGAAATATTCATTTATATCATTTCCATATAGGGGATTCGTAATTAAATAAACAATATCTTGGTCTATTTCTAAATTTATTCCTGTATCTTTTCTATCTTCTTTTAATTCAGATAAAATTTTTAACATATCTTCAACAGAAATAGAAAAATATTTTGCCAAATCTTTAATTCTATTTTCGTCGCCACCTAAAAAAATTATTGCTTCTGCTCTTTTTTTTATACTCATTTCTTCTCCAATATATTTCTTCTATTATTATACATTTTCAAATAAAGATATATAGTATTTCCATAAATTCCTACATTATTTTTAGAATAAATATTGTATTCAGGTAATAAATACCCTCCTGTTTCTTCTATTGTTTTATTTACACCTTTTAAAATTTTTTCTGCTTCTTCATATAATTCATATTTATTAAATAAATCTATCATTATTAAATTAAAATCTATATCTATATAATTTCTATCTGTCAGAATTAAATTATATTTTTCAGAAAAATTATTTCTAAAAAATTCTTTTAAATATTCTTTTTTATTTTCAATTTCAAAAATATCTATGTATTGTATAGTGTAAATCCCCTCCCCCAGCAAGGATGATTAGTCTGTGGTAGATATCGACCATATATTAATAACCAATTAAATACAAAATCATTAGTTATCGGTGTTCCTCAATAATTACAAAAAATTATGAATAATTGA
>JAGYHM010000071.1 GCA_018457305.1 Fusobacterium sp.
ATTTTTGGAGGTGTTTATAATGTCAGAATTAGGAAATATAAGAATAGCAGAGGATGTTGTAAAAAGTATTGCAGCAAGAGCTTGCTTGGAAGTTGAAGGAGTTTATAAATTATCAGGTGGAGTCGTAGGAGAAGTTAGCAAAATTTTAGGAAAGAAAAAATCTGCTAACGGAGTTAAGGTTGAAGTTGGAGAAAAAGAATGCAGTGTTGAAGTTTTTGTAATTATTGAATATGGTTATAAAATTCCAGAAGTTGCAGTTCAAGTTCAAAAAGCAGTTTTAGAAAATATTTCAACTTACACAGGATTAAAAGTTGTTGAAGTTAATGTGTATATTCAAAATATAAAAATGGAAGAAGAAAAACACGAAGTGGCGGAAGTAGAAGAAGAATTCTAGGAGGGATTTTAATGGTAAATAAAATAGTATTTTTCTTTGCTTGGCTAGGAATATTTATTCTTTCAGTTTTAGGAATAAATTTTATTTTACTTCCCGGTGAATTTGCTTTTTCTTCAAATGCAATAAGTTTGGAAAGATTTTCATTGTTTGATTTAAAAATGGTTGTTGTAGCAATTTGTGTAGTTTATATATTGCTATGTATTTATAGAGTTATTTCTCTATTTGAAAGAAAAAAAGAATATGTTAAAAAAACTGAAAATGGAGTAATAAAAATTTCTAATGCAACTATAAATTCTTATGTAGTTGAATTTTTAAAGAAAGATTCTGATATAGGAAAAGTTAAGGTTACTTCTGGTGGAAGTAGCAAGAATTTTTGTGTTCGTGTGAAGATGCAAATTCTTCATCAACTTAATATTGCAGAAAAAATAAGTGAAGTTCAAAATAAAGTTAAAGAAAATTTGAATGAAAGTTTGGGAATAGAAGTTAAAGATGTGTTGATAAGTATATCTAATATTTCTACAAAAGAAAAAGTAAATAAAGCAGAGGCGAATTAGTTATGTCTGAAAATTTGATAGAAAATTTAATAGAAAGTATTGTAAATAATTGGAAAAAATATTTTGGTTGTGTATTAGGATTTATAGTTGGGATTACTATAATGAAATATGGAATAGTAAGAGCTTTAATAATATTTTTGTTTGCCTTCATAGGTTATAAATTAGGAGATAAGGCTTTTACAAGAAAAATCAAAAAAAATATAATGAATAGACTAAAGGAAGATTAAACTTATATGGAAAATAATTTTATAGAACAAGAAAAATCAAACAAAACTGGTAGAAGATTAGCAAGAGAAGAACTTTTTAAGTTGGTATTTCAATCTGAACTTTTAAAAGAAGATATGAAACAAATTTTTGAAAATTATTCAAGAGAAGAAGAAATTATCAAAAATAAGAAAGACTTGGAGTTTATAAAAAAATATGCTGAGGGAATAGCTTTATCTTATGAAGAAATAAAAAAAGTTATCAGTGAGAAAATGGAGAACTGGAATTTTGAAAGAATAGGTACAGTGGAAAGAGCATTGCTTATTATGTCTGTGTACGAACTTTTAAAAGAAGATACTCCACATGAAATTGTTGTTAATGAAGCTGTTGAGCTTGGAAAAGAATATGGGGATACTAAAACATATGAGTTTATAAATGGTGTCTTGGCAAAAATAATAATAACAAAATAAATTTAAAAGGAACTATTTATATGGTTCCTTTTATTTTTAAAAAAATCTTTAAGTGTGGGCTTGGGGCGTACTCTACCACTTCATTAAGCATCTAAGATTTTCTAAAAGAGCAAAGCTCTTTAAGAAAAACTAAGATAGCCTCTATAAGAAAGGTGAGCAGACCGTTAGGTCGTGGCGAGCAAAAAAAATGAAAATTTATTTAAGGAGAGAATAGATATGAAAGATAAAATTTTTACATCTAGTTATATTGGAGTTGAACCTTATTTAATAGAAGTTGAAGTTGATATTTCAAGAGGACTGCCTATGTTTTCTATTATAGGACTTGGAGATACAGCAGTAAATGAAAGTAAATTTAGAGTAAAGGCTGCACTTAAAAATTCTGGTTTTGAAGTGAAGCCACAAAAAATTGTTATAAATTTATTTCCAGCAGGAATAAAAAAAGAGGGAGCACAATTTGATTTACCTATTGCACTTGGAATTTTAAATGCCCTAGGATTTATAATAGATGAAAGAAAAATTTTAGATAAATATTTATTTGTAGGAGAATTATCATTAGATGGTGGAGTTAGAAAAGTAAACGGAGTGATAAACTCTGTTATCTTAGCAAAGGAAAAAGGTTTCAAAGGAATTGTTGTGCCTTGGGATAATAAAGATGAAAGCTCTTTGATTGAGGGAATAGAAATTATTGCAGTGAAAAATATAAAAGAGGTAATTGATTTTATTGTAGAGAATAAAAAAGAAAAGTTTGAAATTTTTAAACCGATACAAGAAGAAAATAATTTAGATTTTTCAGATGTAAAGGCACAGTATTTAGCAAAAAGAGCAATGGAAATTTCAGCAGCAGGTGGGCATAATATTTTACTTATTGGTAGCCCCGGCTCTGGGAAATCTATGCTTGCAAAAAGAATGCTAGGCATACTGCCAGATATGTCTGAAAAAGAAATTATTGAATGTACAAAAATTCATAGTATCTCTGGGCAACTAACAGAAAAAAATCCTATCGTTTCAAAAAGGCCAGTTAGAAGTCCACATCATAGTACGACACTTGCTGCCATGGTTGGTGGAGGGAAGAGAGTTATTCCCGGAGAAATAAGTTTGGCTAGTGGTGGAATTTTAATTTTAGATGAGATGAGTGAGTTCTCACATTCTGTGTTGGAATCTTTAAGACAACCTTTAGAGGACGGAAAAGTTTCTATAACTCGTGCAATGTATAGAGTGGAATTCAAATCTAATTTTATTTTGGTTGCTTCAAGTAATCCTTGTCCTTGTGGAATGCTTTATGAAGATACTTGTAAATGTAGCAGATACGAAATAGAAAGATACACAAAAAAATTATCTGGACCTATCTTAGATAGAATTGATTTGATAATAGAAATGAAAAGATTAAACGAAGATGAACTCGTAAATGAAAAAAAAGAAGAAACATCAGCGGAAATTAAAAAAAGAGTTGTTGGTGCAAGAGAGATACAGAAAAAAAGATTTGGGGAAGATAGGACAAATTCTTCGATGAACCAAAAAGAATTGAAAAAATTTTGTGTGATAACAGAGGAAGATAAAATATTTTTAATTTCAGTTTTAGAAAATTTAAAAATTTCTGCAAGAGTTTATGACAAAATTTTAAAACTTGCAAGAACGATAGCAGATTTAGATAATTCTGAAAATATTGAAAGAAAACATTTGCTTGAGGCAATTTCTTTTAGGAGAAAATAAATTAGGGGCGACCCGCGTCCTTCGTACTGGTCGCCTCTCTTGTGGGGGCTTCGCCCCCAACCCCCCCAAAATTATTTTTTATAAAATTTAATATTTTTTAATAAGGAGGCTTAGCCTCCTTTTTGTTTTGAAAAAAATATTTAGTTTTGTGTTATAATAAAAATAAAAATATTAGGTGAAACGATATGGGAAAAAATATGAGAAATTAGAAAATTTAGAAACTTTAATTGATAAATGTACAACAGGAGATTTGCAAGAAAAATTGATAGATGTTCTCAAAAATAATTTTGTACCTAAATATATTTTTATGAATTATCGGGTTTAAATATGATAGAAGTTATATCAAGAGAAGTTTAGACTATTTATGAATACTTAGAGAAATATTATAGAAGAGGAGGAAGAAATAGTTGGAGATAAAAATTTTTGAAACAGAAAAAAACCTTAGAATAGAAAAAAAATGTAAAAAAGAACAAAACTTTTGTAGAATAATCTTATTTATAGTTTATACTTATTATGTTTATTCTAATATAAATAATGAAAAATGGTTTATAATTTTCTCACTAATTTTTATATATATAGCTTATAGAATAATTACATTAAAATATATGTATGAAATTATTTATATTGATAAAGAAAATATTTGTTTTAATACAGGATATAACCAAAAAATTTTAAATAGAAAAGATTACCAAAGAAAGTATCCGCTAGAAAGTTTAAAGTTTGTTTATTATTGGATATTTTTAGAACCACGTTATATAACGAGTAAAACAGAACGAAAAAATTATTTATCTCGTATACATTTTGACTTTGATGGTGAAAAGAAATATGATAGTTGGGGAGCTTGTATTTCTGTAGAAGAAGCAGGAAAAATTGTGGAAAGAATAAATAATTTTTTAGAAAAACAAAAAGAAAAAAGTTTTGTGAAATAAAAAAGAACCAAAAAAGGTTCTTAATCTATATAAATTTCTTTTCTATGTCCTATATCAATCATAAAGATAAAAAGTTTTTCTTCTCTTATTTCTGCAACTAATCTATAATCTCCAACTCTATATCTCCATAGTCCTTTTAAATTTCCACTGAGTGCTTTACCATGTATTCTTGGGTCATCTGTGTTGTGAAGATTTTTGATAAGCCAATTTGTTATTAGTCTTGCAACACTTTTATCCATTTTTTGTAAAGATTTTTCTGCTTTTTTAGACAAAACTACTTTATATTTCATTATAAACCTAATCCTTCAACAACTTTTTCTAATGGTATTCCCTCTTCGTTTTTTGCTTCTTCCCAAGAACTTAAAATTCTTTTTTCGTTTAATGCTAAATCATCTTCTATCTTATCTAAAATAGTATTTCTTACAAATTCAGATAAACTTAAATTATTCATTTTCACATAATTTTTTAGTAAATTTATATCTTCTGGGTTCATTCTCAATGAAATAGTAGACATTTTTATCACTCCTTTTACTTGTATTACTTTTAATACATTTTATATTTATAGAATAAAAAAGTCAAGTTTTTTTATATTTAGGGAAGTTAGAAATTGATTTTTTAGTAAGGAGGCTTAGCCTTCTTTTTGTTTTGAAAAAAATATTTAGTTTTGTGTTATAATAAAAATAAAAATGTTAGGTGAAACGATATGGGAAAAAATATTTTAAACGAAAGACAATTAGAGGCAAGCCAAACACTTGAAAATCCACTTTTAATTATTGCAGGGCCAGGGACAGGAAAAACAAAAACTTTGGTTGAGAGAGTGGTTAATATTTTATTGAACAAAGTTTCCCCTAAGAAAATAATTTTGACAACTTTTACCAATAAGGCTGGCAACGAATTAAAAATTAGAATAAACGAAAGATTAGAAGAACTTAATCAAAGCGTAGATATAAGTGAGATGTATCTTGGTACTATGCACTCAATTTGGATTAGATTTATTCAAGAAAATATAAAATATTCCAGATTTTTTGATAATTTTTCTGTGATGTCGGGAGATTATGAGCAACACTTTTTTATTTATTCTCGTTTGAAAGAATATAAAAAAATTGAAGGCTTTGATGAGATTTTTAAAAATTTATCTCTCTATGAAAGTTGGGGGATAAGTGGTTTCATACGAAAAAAAATAAATGATTTGAATGAGAATGCTATTGACATAAAAAATTTGAGGACGACAGATAAATATATTTTATTTTTGAAACAAGCCTATGAACTTTATGAAAAGCAACTCATTGAAGAAAATATTTTAGATTATTCTTTTTTGCAAGTTGAAATTTTATCTATGTTGAAGAACGAAGAATTTTTAGAAAAAATAAACGAAAAGATAGATTATATTATGGTTGATGAGTATCAAGATTCAAATAAAATTCAAGAAAAAATTTTATTGTTGCTTTCAAAAAATAAAAAAAATATCTGTGTCGTTGGGGACGAAGACCAATCAATTTATAGATTCCGTGGGGCAAGCTCTGAAAATATTTTAAATTTTCCGAAGCATTTTAAATCAGAAAGAAAAAATAATTTTTTATCAGAAGCAAATTTTAAAAATAAAAATAATAGTGGGCTTGGGCACGAAGTTAAGTACAAAACAGAAGAAAATAAATTAAGGGGTGTTGGGGGCGAAGCCCCCAACATAAAGGCGTCCAGCGAAGCGTGGGACGCCCAAGAAAAAAATATAGAATGTAAAACCATTATTTTAAATAAAAATTATCGTTCGGTAGATGATATCGTAAAATTTTGTGATG
>JAGYHM010000072.1 GCA_018457305.1 Fusobacterium sp.
TAAATACAATATTTATTTTATAGTAGTTTTTTTTCTTTTATTTGTCAAGAAGAATAAGAAAATATTAAATATTAATTAAAAGTTAAAATTTTTAGGATATAATTATTGACATATTCAATAAAGTATTTTAAATTATAAGTAAGAAAAGTAGAGAAAATTTATAGTTATGTAAAAAAGGAATGAAAATATGGCAAGAAAAATAGAATACACAAAAGAAGAAATATTAGAAGTGGCTATAAAATTATACAAGGAAAAAAATTTTAAAGCTATAACTGCTAAAAATATAGCAAAAGAATTAAAATGTTCAGTAGCTCCGATTTATACGCTATATTTAAGTATGGATGACTTAAAAAGAGATGTAATCTTGTATATAGGGAATTTATTACTTACTGAAGAAGATAAAACAGAAGATAGAGAGAAAAAAATTATTTTAAGCAAGATGTTTGAAAAGGCTGGAATAGATGAAAAAGATATTGAAATTTCTTCAAAAATCAAAGAAATAAAAAGAAAAATTTTAGATCCTGATATAAAATTAGGAAAGTTAGAATTAATAAAAATAATGGGAGAGTTAGCGACATTCTTTATAAAAAATAAAAAAGTACAAATTAAAAAGAGTGAAGTACTTAATATAATAGCTAGGCACAAAGAATACATACTTCTTTTAATGAATAAAAATAGAATATAAAAAAATTTGGAGATTAATCTAAGTAGATTATTGTAAAAAAATTTTGGGAGTGTAGGGGCTTTGCCCCCACGAGAGAGGCGAGCAGTTCGAAGGACGCAGGTCGCCTTTTTTTTAAAAGAAAAAAATTGACTTGACAAATAAACTAATCCAATCAACAATATAAATATTGAATTTATTAAGATATTTTTTATAAAATTATAGAAAGGAAAGAAAAATGTTAGATAAAAAACTTTATTCGTTTTCTGGAAATATTAGAAGTTATGTGGCAAAAACAACTTTTTTATCTTGTTGTAGATTGCTTGGAGGAATATTATTTTCATTTCTTTTTGCACATCTTTTAAAAGATATTTTAGAAAATATTAGAGAAAAAGATTTTGATTTGAATTATGGAACAATTATTGTAGTTATTATTTTAGTTGTAATCATAAAGCAATTATGTACGAAAAAAATTGCAAGTATGCTTGGAGATTTTGTAATTGAAATAAAGAAAAATTTAAGAACAGCAATATTTGAAAAGGCTTTGAAATTAGGTTTGACTTATTCACAAATTTTTAAAACACAAGAGCTTATTCATCTTTCTATTGACAATATGGAACAACTAGAAACTTATTTTGGAGGTTGTTTAGTACAATTTTTCTATTGTATAGTTTCAAGTATAGTTTTATTCTTGGCAATTCTTCCATTTAGTTTAAAGGTTGCTTTGATTTTATTATTCTTTGCATTATTTATTCCACTGTTCTTATATGTTTCTTTGGGGCAAGTAAGAAAAGTTCAAAAAAAATATTTTGCAAAATATATGAATGTAGGAACTTTATTTTTAGATAGTTTACAGGGCTTAACGACTCTAAAAATTTATGGAACAGATAAAGACAGAGAAATAGAAATTGAAAAAATGTCAGAAGAATTTAGAACAGAAACAATGAGAGTTCTAAAAATGCAACTATTTTCAATTGCAATAATTAACTGGATAATTTATGCAGGAACTGTTCTTGCAATTATTTATGAAATAAAAGCCTACTCAAATGGAAATTTATCTCTGTTTGGCTTGTTATTTATATTTATGTTAGCACCAGAATTTTTTATACCAATGAGAACTTTGACTGCTCTTTTCCATGTTGCAATGACTGGAGTTTCGGCGGCAGAAAATATTATGAGATTTTTAAATTTCCCAGAAGCAAATACAAGTGGAACTTTAAATTTCCCAGAAAAATTATCATTGAAAGCAGATGATTTGTCATTTACTTATCCAGATGGAACGAAAGCCCTGCATAATATAAATGTAAATATAGATGGTGCAGGACTTTATGGAATAGTTGGACATTCTGGTTGTGGAAAATCAACTTTTGCTTCAATTATTACTGGGGAGTTAGCAGTAGATAAAAATAATATTTTCATTGATAAAACAGATATAACAGAAATAAAAGTAGAGGAAAGACCAAAAAATATTTTAAAAATTACTCATGATGCTCATATTTTCTCTTTAACTTTGAGAGAGAACTTAACTATGGGGAATAAAAATATTTCAGATGAGAAAATGATAGAGGTTTTAAAATTGGTTAAACTTTGGAAAATTTTTGAAAAATTAGATGGACTAGATACAAAACTAGAATCACAAGGAAAAAATTTATCTGGTGGACAGGCTCAAAGAGTTTCTCTTGCTCGTTCTATTTTGTATGATGCACAAATTTATATTTTTGATGAGGCGACTTCTAATATAGATATTGAATCTGAAAAAATAATTTTAGAAATTATTCATAAGTTGGCAGAAGAAAAAATAGTTTTATATATAAGCCATAGATTATCGGCAGTTAAAAATGCAAAAGAAATTTATGTATTTAGTGCAGGAAAAATAGTTCAGCAAGGAACACACAATGAAATGTATGCAAAAGAAAATTATGAGATTGAAGAAATTGAAAAGGCAGTCAATATAACAAGAGAAATGCACATTGCTGCAATGAAAAATGTAAAAGCTGGAATGAAAGAATACGAATTAGTTGCTGAAGTTGAAAAAGCAAGCAGAAAATATGATGCCTATTTTTCATTTCAAACTATCTTATCAAAGAATGGACAAATTCTTCACAACCACTCACACAATAACGAAATAAAAAATGGCGATTTAATTCTTCTTGACTGTGGTGCTCTTTCAAAATCTGGCTACTGTGGAGATATGACAACGACTTTTGTTGTGGGTGGAAAATATAATCAAAGACAAAAAACAATTCATAATATAGTTAGAGATATGTTTTTTAAAGCCAAGGAATTAGCAAAAGCCGGGATTACATATAAAGAAGTTCATATAGAAGTGTGTAAAGTTTTAGCAACTGAATTTAAAAAATTAAATTTATTTAAAGGCAATATAGAAGATATCGTTTTGAGTGGAGCTTATGCTTTATTTATGCCTCACGGTTTAGGACATATGTTGGGCATGACAGTTCACGATATGGAAAATTTTGGTGAAGAGTATGTTGGCTATGATGATGAAACAAAAAGAGAAAAAATTTTTGGACTTTCTTCTTTGAGATTGGGAAAGAGATTAGAAGTTGGCTATGTATTTACAATAGAACCAGGAATTTATTTTATTCCAGAATTATTTAAAAAATGGAAAAATGAAAATTTACATAAAAAATTTTTAAATTATGACGAAATTGAAAAATATATGGATTTTGGTGGTATAAGAATAGAAAGAGATATTTTAATTACTGAAACAGGAAATAGAATTTTAGGAGAAAAATTCCCTCTCTCTGCTGATGAAATTGAAGAATTTATGAATAAATAAAAAAAGAGCTTAAAGCTCTTTTTTACTTTTATTATTTTGCAAATAATGCTTTTACTTCATCTTTTTGAACTAAACCAACTGATTTATCAATTACTTCTCCATTTCTGAAAACCAATAAAGTTGGTACACTCATAATTTTATATTCTGCTGCTAATTCTTCTTGTTCATCTATATCAACTTTAACAATTTTTTTAGATGAATCTTCAGTAACTATTTCATCTAAGATAGGCATTAAACTTTTACAAGGTCCACACCAGTTAGCACCAAAATCTACCACTACTATTCCTTCTGCTTTTAAAACTTCTGCTTCAAAATTTTCTTTTGTTCCTTTAATCATTGCCATTATAAAAACCTCCTAATTTAATTTTAATATTTTATTGTAACTAAATTATAAAATATTATCCACATTTCTTCAGTGACTATATCACATTACTCTCCGAAATATATCTTAAATAGAAGCCTTACATATTCTTCATCTGTTAAAATATTAGGATTATACTCTGTACAAATATCTGCTTTTATATCTGAAAGCATTTTGGGAATTTGTGCCCTATATTCTTCCAAATCTACTCCATAATCTTTCAAACATTTTTCTATTCCTAGTTTTTCTTTTAATATTCTAACAAAACTTAATAAAGAAGATTTTCCTTCCTCAATAGTATCTGCTGGCAAACCTAATTCTTTTGAAATTTCATAGTATCTTTTATCTGCATGATTATTAACTTCTATCACATAAGGCATAAGAATTGCATTCGCTCTGCCGTGTGCTATATGGAATTTTGCTCCTATTGTATGAGCAATACTATGATTTATTCCTAGTGATGAATTATCAAACGCCATTCCTGCCAAACAAGAAGCATATTGTACATTTTCTCTTGCTGATAAAACAGTTCTGTCATTATGGTGAGTCACTAAATTTTCAAAAATTAGTTTTATTGATTTCATTGCAAGCGAACTTGAAAAAGGATTTGAAATATTTGATACATAAGCCTCTATCGAATGAGTTAATACATCCATTCCAGTATCTGCAACAACTTTTGCAGGTACTCCTTTTAAAAATTCTGCATTTAATATTGCCATATCTGGTAACATTTTATCATTTGCCAAAGCTAATTTTTTATCTTCTGCTGTTACAACACTATATGAAGTTACTTCTGAACCTGTTCCACTCGTTGTTGGAACAGCTATAAAAAATACTTTTCTATTTATATTTAATTTTTCATATATCTTATAACCAAAATACAATATTGCTTTACAAGCATCAATAGGTGAACCTCCACCTAGAGCTATTATACAATCTGGATTATATTCAATAAAATCTGCAACTCCATCTTCAATAGTTTCTATACTTGGATTAGGTTCAACTTTACTAAAAATTTTTACTTCTGCATTTTTACTTAAGTTCTTAACAACTAAATCTGTTAATTTTAATTGAACCATCACATCATCTGTTACTATTAAATATTTTTTATAATTTAGTGTCTGCAAACTTTTTAACGAATCATCTCCAAACATAATTTTAGGTTGTAATCTAAAAAAATTTTTCATTTTTATCCTCCTAAAATTTTATTATTTTATTTCTGACCAGTTTGCTGGGTACACAAAATACATAAATTTTGCATAATCAGGAGCACTAAATTCTATTTTAGAATTTTTAGGAATTAAAATAACATCTCCTGCTTCTCCTACAACTTTTCTTCCATCAATAAGAATTTCTAGTCTTCCTTCAATAATATAATCTATTTCATCATAAGTTAAAGTCCAAGGAAAAGTAGATTCTTTCATTTCCATTAGACCTGCCCCTAACCTTGGGCTTTCTTCTAATGTAAATAAATCTGTTGTAGTAACTTGGTCTTTTGGATTTCCTGTATCCATTTTAACTCTTTTTTTCATTTTATTTAATTTTACTACTCCAACTCCACTTTTATCCATTTGTTTATAAGAAGATTCACTGTTATCTAATTCTTCTCTTATTACTTTTCTAATTAGTTCTTCTAATAATTCTTTATTCATAATTACCACCTAACTATTTTATTTTTTATTTTTCTTCTTTTTTACAAAATAATAGTTTTGCTATCATTATTGCAACAACTCCACCCACTAATTTCCCAGCTATCATTGGAGCTATCATTGTTTTATCTACTCCACCAGTAAATCCTAAGTGATCTCCAAATACAAAGGCAGCACATACTGCAAAGGCCACATTTATAACTTTTCCATTTTTATCCATATCTTTCATCATTCCAAACATTGGAATATTATTTGCAAGTGATGCCACAAGACCTGCTGCTGCAACATCGTTCATTCCTAATTTTGCTCCAACTTTTTCTAATGGTTTCTTAAATACTTTAGTAATAAAATGAACTAATGGGAAAGCTCCTGCTAAAACTATTGCTATCGACCAAATAATTCCCATACCTTCTTCAATAGGAGCCATTCCAGGAATTACAACTA
>JAGYHM010000073.1 GCA_018457305.1 Fusobacterium sp.
TAAAATTTTTTTAATTACCATAGAAGGTAATTTACAGAAAAAATTTCACACACTCAATTATAAAATCCATATGTAATTAAAGATATATAAATTATAATTACTATCCAAAGTCTTAATAGTTCTTTTTTAAAGAATAATTTTAAAGCTCTTTTAAAACTTTCAAATACTGAATTTTTTTTCAATGCCCAAAAAAGAAAAATAACAGTCCATATCAATGAAGCCCATTCTCTTGTTGATAAAATTTCAAATATATTTTTTAGTTCTATTTTTATTCCTCCATCTCTCTACCTTCCAATTCCTTCAAAGTAATTCCCTTTTCATTTTTCCAATCAGTTCTTCCGTTAGTATTCATTCCTAAAATAAATGCTGAAGCATAAGATGGACTATTAAAAAGTTGATTTTCCATTAAAACTCCATCTTTTATTATATTTTTTTCTATTAATTCTGCTCTTAACTCCTCTATTGTTTTTGGAATAGCTTTAGAATTTATAAGCTCTATCATACTTCCTTTTAGAACAACAAAACCTTCATCTGTTCTTTTACATTGAGCCTTTATATGTTTATTACTTTTTTTACTTCTTCTTTCTAAAAATAAATTCAAATCATTATCTAAATTTTCTTTTTCTCCTTGTTCTTCTTTTGTTCTTAAAATAGGAATAAACATTCTATGTCCTAAAGTTCCTATTATCATTTTTGTATTTTCAATAATTTCATCAAGTTCTGATTGTTTTTCTTCTGTTACATTTCCAACATTTGGTTCATTTCCATTTCTAACAATATATCTATTTGCTTCTTTTGCTAAATTTGTAAATTTATTTTCTAAATAAGAAATTTCAGTTGCACCAAATAAATTATTTTGAGTAGATAAAATAATAACTTCATTAAAATAATCACTGTGATTATCTCTTGTATGTTCTAAAATTCTAAGAAGAAGTCCCTCTCCATTTTTTCTAGTTCCAGCCTGACCAATGTATACTAAATCTTTCCCAGTTTCTTCATCTTTCCCAAGTAAAAAATAAATTCCACTTTGTTTTAATTCTTCTCTATTTTTTACTAATTCACTTGTAAGTTTTGTTCTAGGGATTTTATAAATAACTCCTACCCAATTTGATAAAGTACATTTTATTGTTCCTGTTACTTCTCCATCTATTAAAAACATATTTATATTTTTACTTTTACCCAAAATACTCACCTCTTATTTTAAAATATTTTTCTATCACTATTCTATCATAAAAATACTTTTATTTCCTTTTGATTTTTATTTGACAATATATTTTTTAGTTATATAATTAAAAAAAGGAGTGATAATTTTGAAAAATAAGTATCATAAATTACTAGATGATTTTACAACTTTTATAATATTATCTATTGGTCTTCCTATAACTTTATGTTTTAGTTTTATTGGAATACTTATAGTTGTCCCAGCATACTATTATCTAGCAGGTTTATATGAAACTTCTATTTTAAAATTTATATTAATTGTTTTTCTTTATTTTTTTATTTGTTATTTAATAGCATTACATATAAATAAAGGAACTTACAAAGAATTTGATTAAATTTTTTATCACCCTCTCATAATTAACTTATTAATCATAGATTATAAAGTTATATTTTAATAAAAAAGAACAGATATTTTTCTGTTCCTTTTTAATTATTTTTAAATCATATTTTTAGCATCAACTATCTTTTCAAATTCTTCTTCTGTTAAAAGATTTAATTTTACTGCTGCTTCTTTTAAACTTATTCCATCAGTAAATGCTTTCTTTGCAATTTTTGCAGAATTTTCATAACCTATATGTGGATTTAAAGCCGTAACTAACATTAAAGATTTTTCAATATTTTCATTTATTTTTTGATAATTTGGTTTTATTCCCACCACACAATTTTTTCTAAATGAATCACAAGCATCAGTTAAAAGTCTTGCTGACTCTAAAAAATTATTTATAATCACTGGCATAAACACATTAAGTTGAAAATTTCCTTGTGATGCAGCAACAGAAATTGTTGTATCATTACCCATAACTTGAACACAAACCATAGTTAAGGCTTCACATTGAGTTGGATTTACTTTCCCTGGCATAATTGAACTTCCCGGCTCATTTTCTGGAATAAAAATTTCTCCTATCCCACATCTTGGACCAGAAGCAAGCCAACGAATATCATTTGCAATTTTCATTAAATCTGTAGCCAATGCTTTCATTGCACCGTGTACATAAACTATTGCACTTTTAGAAGTTAAACTTTGAAATTTATTTTCAGCGGTTACAAAATTATAATTTTTTTTAGGGGGATTGGGGGCAACGCCCCCATAAGAATCGGAAATAGTCCCTAAGGACACATTTTCCGCAAGATTATTTAAAATTTTACTTATTTCTTCTGCAGAAATTTTTCCAAAATCTTTAGGAGCATTTAGTCCTGTTCCAACTGCTGTACCACCAAGAGCCAATTCTCTTAAACTATTTAAAGCTTCTTTTAAAAATTTAATATCATCATCAAGCATAGCTCTCCAAGCAGAAATTTCTTGTCCTAAAGTTAAAGGTGTTGCATCTTGTAAGTGAGTACGCCCAACTTTTATTATATCCATATAATTTTCTTCTAATTTTTTAAATTCATCTCTTAATTTACAAGCTGCTGGAACTAATTTATCTTCAAGAGCACATAAGGCTGCTATATGAATTGCAGTTGGAAAAGTATCATTACTACTTTGAGATTTATTAACATCATCATTAGGATGCAAAATTTTTTCTCCTAAAATATCATTCCCTCTATTCGCAATAACCTCATTTAAGTTCATATTAGTTTGAGTTCCACTTCCAGTTTGATAAACAGATAAAGGAAAATTATCATTTAATTTTTCATCTAAAATTTCATCACAAACTTTTCCTATTAAATCAGATTTTTTTTCATCAAGCACTCCCAATAAAAAATTTGTTTTTGCTGCTGCTTTTTTTAAAACTGCAAAAGCATAAATAATTTCCTTTGGAATTTTGCTTTCACCTATTTTAAAATTTTGAAAACTTCTCTCTGTTTGTGCTCCCCAATATTTATCTACTGGAACTTTAACTTCTCCCATAGTATCGTGCTCTATTCTAAATTTTTCTTTATTTTCCATTTTTTCTCCTATTATTTGGGCGACTGCGGAGATAAATCTCCTGTCGCCCTCTTATGTAGGGGCTTCGCCCCTACAACCCTAAAAATTATTTTTTATTTTGTTTTGCCCAAGCATCTTTAACTGCAGCTGCAACTTTTTCTACAACTAAAGGATTGAATCCATCTGGTAAAATATATTCAGCTGATAATTCTTCATCACTAATTATGCTAGCTAAACCTATAGCTGCAGCATCTTTCATTTCCTCCGTTATTTTTGTTGCTCTACAATCTAATGCTCCTCTAAAAATTCCAGGAAAAGCTAAAACATTATTTACTTGATTAGGAAAATCTGATCTTCCTGTTCCAACCACTGCTGCTCCTGCTTCCTTAGCTAAGTCTGGCATAATTTCTGGAACTGGATTTGCCATTGCAAAAACTATAGGGTTTTTTGCCATAGACTTTATCATTTCTTTTGTAACTATTCCACCTTTTGATACACCAACAAGTATATCTGCACCCTTAATTACATCTTCAAGTTTTCCTTTTAATTTATTTTTATTTGTAATTTTTGCCATTTTTTCTTGAGCTTCATTATTAAATTCTGCTCCTTCATAGATTGCTCCATTTTTATCACATAGAATAATATCTCCAAAACCAAATCTAATAAACATTTTTGCTATAGAAATTCCTGCTGCTCCTGCTCCACTGAAAACTATTTTTAAGTCTCCCGCTTTTCTTCCAGTAACTTTTAAAGCATTTATTATTCCAGCAGTTGTAATTATTGCAGTACCATGTTGGTCATCATGAAAAACTGGAATATCACACATTTCTATCAATCTTTTTTCTATCTCAAAACATCTTGGAGCACTAATATCTTCTAAATTTATTCCTCCAAAACTTTTATGAATATTATAAACAATTTTTATTATTTCCTCTGTGTCTTTTGTATCTATACAAATAGGAACTGCATCTATATTTGCAAATGCTTTAAACAATGCACATTTCCCTTCCATAACTGGCATTCCTGCAACTGGTCCTATATCTCCCAAACCAAGTACAGCAGTTCCATCTGTTATAACGGCAACAGTATTTCCCTTACCAGTATATTTATATGCTAACTCTTCATCTTTTTCTATCTCTAAACACGGAGCTGCTACTCCAGGTGTATATGCAATAGAAAGTTCTTCTTTGTTTGTTATTTTTGCTTTAGTTTCTACAGAAAGTTTTCCTTTCCATTCAGCATGCTTCTCAAGTGCAATTTTTTTGTAATCCACTTTTCTCTCTCCTTATTTATCTTTTCTATTATCAACTAATTTCACAACCACTCTAAATTGTCTTTCTGGATATTCATCTAATTTTTTTACTTGTATTTTTGCTTCAAATATATCTGAATAACCATAATGTAAAAATCTAGATAAATTTGTATTATTAGTTGATGGAACATATCCAAGTTTAGTATCTTTATAATATATAGCTACTGCTTTTGCATCATACGGATTATTTTCTTCTTCAATTAAAATTACTTTTGTTCCAACTTTTAATTCATCTATTACTTCTAATCCTTCATAATATTGAAATCCTGCTATATGAAAACTATCAATATATCTACTCTTTTCATAAATTTTCTTTTTCATATTTTTTCTCCTCTCAAATTTTGAAAATTATTTCTTAAATACAAACAAATATTCATGTGCTAACAATAAAAAATTATATTTAACACTATTTGTTTTCCAAAAACCTGTTGCTCTACAATTATGTTGTTCTTTTATTATTATTTCTTTAATTTTAAATCCTTCTGCTTCAAATATTTTCATAACTTCAAAACTCATAGGAATTACATGCCCTTTTTGTCTTGTATCTCCCATAAGTATTGTACAAAACTTATCTCTTTTTAAAACTCTATAACATTCTTTTGCAACTTTTTTCATTTCTTCTAAAAAATCATTTACTTTTAAATGAGATAAATCTTCTTTTATATTCTCACTATATTGAATAATATTTGCATAAGGTGGATGAGTACAAATTAAATCTATTGTTTCATCCTTAATAAACTCTAAATTTCTTGCATCAGCTTTTTTTAATTCAACTTTCCCAGACTTTTCCCATTCAAAGTCAACTTTTTCTTTACATCTCTTCAATGCAATATCATTTATATCTACGCCAATTATATTTCTATTTAATAACTTAGCCTCTACTAAAGTTGTTCCTCCGCCAGCAAATTGATCAAGTATCGTATCTCCTTCTTTTGAGTATCTAAGAATTAAATTTCGTGGAATATATGGAGACCAATTTCCTCTCCATTTTGCATCATGAGTTGCCCAATATCCTCTTTTAGGAAAAGACCAAACAGTATTCATTTCTAATTCAAAATTTTCTGGTTCCCATTTTTTAATTTTTTTATTCATATTCTTTTCCTATATAAATAATTATCTTTTCAACTTTATTATCATAATACCATCTACTTTTTTTAGGAATTATAACATTATCAGGTGTTAGTAATCCATATTCTCTAAGACAATCCGTTACTCCAGATAAAAAATTTCTTCCTTTATTTATACTAAATTTATATTCTTTTTCTTCATTAATTATTACATCTATTTTTTCTCTTCCTTCAAGTTGTTTCATTATAGTTGTTGGACAAGAAAAAATTCTTGCTCTTATATCATTAGAAGTTATATTTTTTTCTATATAATCTTTTCTTTCTTCTTTATTTTCTATTTTATTTTCTTTATTATTTTCGATTTCAGAAATATTTAAAAATTTATCCATCTCTTTAGAACTAAATTTAGGAATATATA
>JAGYHM010000074.1 GCA_018457305.1 Fusobacterium sp.
CTACTTTATAATATGTAATTATATTTTTGCTTACTTTACTATATATAATTATCTTAGAATTAAAGGATTTTTGTTTATAGAATATTTAAAATATGATATAATACAAAATAAAATATATAATATAAAGGAGAAGAAGATATTTTTTAGTATCTTAATAAAAATTATGGAAAATGAAAAAACAATATTTATTTCTTATTCTTGGGAAGAGCCTAAACATAATAAATGGGTTGAAAAATTAGCAGAAAAGTTAGAAGATGATTTAGAAGGATTCACTATATATATAGATAAAAATCTTGGCTGTGGGAAAGATATAAAAGAATACCAAAAAAAGATAAAAATAAGTGAAAAAGTATTAGTTGTAATAACTCCAGAATATACTCGTAAAGCTGATAAATATATTGGAGGAGTTGGAGATGAAACTAAAATATTAGAAAATAGACAAAATATTATAATTCCTATATTGAGGAAAGGTGAAAACTGGGGGGACGAATATATTCCTGATTATTTATTGGGAAGAAAAGGGATTGATATGAGAGAAGAGGATGATTTATTTTTAAAAGAATACAAAGAACTATTAAAAGAATTAAAGGTAGTTTTTAAAGAAGAGTTTCTAAAAAAGATAAACGATGCAGGAATGTTAAAAAATGCTTATCCTGGAAGGGAAATAACACTAGAAGATATATATGTTCCTCCTAAGTTTGAGCTATTTAAAGAATCAGAAAAAGCAGAAAATATAGAAAAGAAAACTGTTAAAAATTTGTTAGAAAATCTCAAACTTGAAAAAAATATTATAATTTATGGAGATGCTCAATCAGGTAAAACTTCTTTAAGTTATTATTTAACTAAAGAATTATTTAACAGACATGAAATTCCTATATATGTTTCAGGAAATAATTTAAAAAATATAAGAAAAAATATACTGAAAGTATTAAAAGAACAGTATTATGATACAGATATAGTAAAAAAAATAGAAAAAAAAGACTGTATTTTAATTTTTGATGATTTTGATCTAAATACAGAAAAAGATCTGAGTATACTATTAGAATTCAAATCAGTTATTTTAATTGCAAGTTCTATTTATAAATTTAATTATAGAGAAAATGTTATTAGTGGGTATTATAAATATAATATTTTGGAGTACTCAACTTCATTAAGAGACGAACTAATAAATAAGTGGGCAAGTATTGGAGTTGGTCGTCGTGAAAATATAATTAAAAAAAATTGTGAAATAGAAAGCAAACATGAATTAATTAATGCAACTTTAGGGAAATTTTTTAAAAATGGTTTTATGCCCTCGTATCCATTTTTTATTTTATCTATTCTTACAGCTTCTGAAAGTAAAAGAATAGACGCGGGTATTTCTTCACAAGTGAGTTGCTATTCTTTTTTAGTTTATGCTAATTTAAAAGAAGCCAATATTAGAACAGAAGATATAGACTCATATCAAAATATACTTTCATTTTTATCTTTTTATATTTATAATAAAAAAGATGAAGTTCTTGATTTTAAAAATATAGAAGAATTTTTTAATGGATATGAAAAAATCTATCTTCTTCCTAAAGAAGAATACAAAGATGGATCAATATACAAGTCTATTTTATATAAATTACAAGATGCTAATATTCTAACTCAAGATAACTACGACAACTATAAATTTAAGTATAGATATTTACAATATTATTTCTTAGCAGAATATTTAACAAAAAAATATGATGAAAATGAAGAAAAAATATTAGAAATATTGGATAATTTACAAATAGAAAAAAATGCTTATATATGTACATTTTTAGCATATCATACAGTAGATAATAAATTTATAAAAAACCTGATAACGAATTCAAAAAAATTATTTAAAAATAATCAAGAAGTTACATTAAAGAAAGAAGAATTAGCATTTTTTTATAAAAATTTACAAATAGAAAATTTTTTATATTTATCTAAAGATGAAGATGTTATAAAAAATAGAACAAAAAATTTAGAATTAGAAGATAAAGCGGAGGAAACTCTTGGTAAAAATTATAATTCAGAAACTATTGAAGATGCAACAAATCATAATGATAATGAATTAGTAAGAGATTTACAAAAGAGTATAAGAACAACACAAATTATTGGAAATGTTGTAAAAAATCGTTATGGAACTTTAGAAATAAATCAACAGAAAGAACTTATTCAAGAAGCAATAGATATAAATTTAAGAATTTTAGATTATATCTTTAATGTAATTAAAAATCCAAGTGATCAAGAAGAAATGATAGTATGGATAAAAAATCGTCTTGAATATATAATGAAAGAAGAAAATATAAAAATAGATTACTTTGAGAAAGCAAGAGAATTTTTTTGGAAAATAAATTATTTTATAGTTTATTCTTTGATATATCAATTAATAAAATCAATAGGAACAAAAAATTTAAATAGAATTATATATGAATTATCTAGTGAAAAGGGAACTCCTGCTTATTCATTAATTAATCATGGAATAAAAATTTTTTATGGGCACGATATAAAAGTTGATGAAATAGAAAATGCTTTTCAAAATTATTCGTATTCATATATTGCTCAGTTAATTATAAAACAAATTATTTCTGAATTTAGTTATAGTCATAGTATAGACTATAAAATCAAACAAAAAATAAAAGATAAGTTTAATATTCCGATAGGAATGAAAATGGAGTAAAGAATTTTTAATAATTCTATAAATTTTATGAATAAGAATTATAAAAATTATCTCTTGTTAATTAGGTTTTTAGTTCTAGTTTTAATACAAACTTATTTTTTAGTTAAATTACAATTTACTAAATTATAGAATAAATATTATAAAAAATTCAAACGAATTTGGAGGCGCTTATGAAAGATGAGTTGATAAATTTTTTTAAATTTTTAAAAAAAAATTCTGGGGCAATAACATTATTTTTAGGAACGACTTATTTTATTTTAAATGGAGCTTATAAATGGGTATTAGGAAATAGTTATAATATTTCTTATAAATATCTAAAATTAGATATAGATATTTATATAGGAGTTTTATTTGTTTTTTCTATTCCAATAATGTATCTAGTTTTTATAAAAACTTTATTAAAAGAAGAAGCTAAAAATAAAGAGGAGAGAAAAATAAAAGAACCTAAAAATAAAGAAAGAAAAATACTAAAAATTATTAAATTATTATTTAAGGAGAGGTTTGATTTAACTATAATAATTTTCTTGTTTGGTATTTTAATTTCAGTTGTTGAAATTATATGTATTATTAAATTTATATCTGTTTTTCAAATTAAAGTTATATATATAATTTTTATTCTTCTAATGAATATAGTGTTAATAGCCTTATATTTAATGAGTTCTAATTGCCTTTTTAAATTTTCATGTTTATATATAGTTTTATATGTAGCTATAATTTTATACTCAGGGATAAAATTAATAAATAATAGCTATGAATACTTTTGTGATGGTGAAAATTTAAAAGTTATATTAACATCATATCAAGATAAATTTATAGTAGCAGATGGATATAAAGATGATTCTATTGATAAATTAATAATAAATACGCAAAAACATAATTTTATAACAATTAGAGATGACTTAGAAGTTAAATATAAAATTTTTGATAAAGTCGAGTACAATAAAAAGGGATTTAATTTTTTTTAAATGTGATATAATATTGGAAAAATAGAAGTCTAAATTTTTTCAAAGGAGGGTGGACAGTGAATAAAAAAGAGATAGGATTAGGAACTGAAGATTTTAAAGAGATAATACAACAAGATTATTTCTATTTTGATAAAACTAAATTTATAGAAGAAGTATTAAAAGATAAATCTAAAGTAAAATTATTTACTCGTCCAAGAAGATTTGGAAAAACTTTAAATATATCTATGTTAAATTATTTCTTTGACATAAGAAATAAAGAAGAGAATAGAGAGCTATTTAAAGGCTTATATATTGAAAATTCTAATTTAATGGGAGAACAAGGTAGATACCCAGTTATTTCATTAAATCTTAAAGATATTAAATCTGATTCTTGGGAAAGACTAAAAGAAGAATTAGGAAGGTTAGTAGCTAATCTATTTAGAGAGCATTTATATGTTTTAGAAGTATTAGATGAGTATAGTCAAGAGGATTATAGAAAGATTTGTGCTAAAGATTTTGGGACTAATTTACCTCAAGATGCGATATTATTTTTGAGTAATTCTTTATATAAATACTATAATCAAAAAGTTATTCTTTTAATAGATGAATATGATACTCCACTTGTATTTGCTCATGAAAATAATTACTATAAAGAAGCTATTGATTTTTTTAGAGGATTTTATGGTTCAGCACTTAAGGGAAATATTTCACTTGAAATGGGAGTGTTGACTGGAATTATAAGAGTATCTAATGAAAATATTTTTTCAGGATTAAATAATATAGAATTATATAGCATATTAGAACATGAGTATGCCGATTGTTTTGGTTTGACAAGTGAAGAAGTAAAAAAAGCATTGGAATATTACGGTGTAGAAGAAAGCTTTACTTTAGTAAAAGAATGGTATAACGGATATAAATTTGGAGAAATAGAAATTTATAATACTTTAAGTATTCTTAAATATCTAAAAAGAAATGTTGTAGAAGCTTATTGGATAAATACATCTGCAAATTATTTAATAAGAAAATATCTATCAAAAATAGATAAAGATACTTTTGAAGGCTTAGAAAAATTATTCAATAATAGAAATATAGAAAAAAATATAGATAAGTATTCTACTTTAAATGAATTGGTAGATATGAAAGATATTTGGAAATTAATGTTATTCAGTGGGTACTTAACTGTTGAAAAATATTTGAATAATGATAATTATTTATTGAAAATACCAAATAAAGAAGTCCATCAATTTTTTAAAAAGCAGTTTTTAGAAGTAAATTATGGAATAAATAATAGTGTGAATAAAATGCTTGATGCTTTAATAAATCAAAAAATAGATTTGTTTGAAGAATATTTACAAGAAGTTATGAAAAATACTTTGAGTTACAATGATGTAATTTTGGAAGAAAGATATTACCATCTATTTGTACTAACTCTTCTTATTTATTTAGATGATAGATATTATGTGAAATCAAATAAAGAAAGTGGTTATGGTAGATATGATATAGCAATTATTCCTAAAGATAAAACTAAAGTAGGATTTATATTAGAATTTAAAGTTAGTGAAAAAGAAGAAAATATGGAAAATACTTTAAATGAAGCGATTAAACAAATAGAAGAAAAAGAATACTCTACTGAACTTAATGAAATGGGAATAGAAAATATAGTTTATATCGCTTTTGCATTTCATAAAAAAATAGTTAAAATAAAATATAAGAAAAATTATTAAAAAATGTCTCAAAATTAGTAGATAGACAACAAGTAGGTAACAAAACCTATAATTTATTTAATCATATCAATGTTAGGCTAGTTCTCGAAAAGATAATTTATATCAAAAATTATATCTCACAAACTCAATGTTTGTGAGATTTTTTATTGTAAAAGGAAATTGCCTATACAAATGGTATAAGAGGATGTGCCTATAAGACAATAAAATTTCTAAAGTTGGTCTGAAAACTAACTAAAAAATCAAAGAGAGCTTAATTGAGCAAAGATAGTAGCACATACTAAATTGAGTTGTAAATACCATATAGTATTTATTCTTAAATATAGGTGGCAAATAATATATGGAAAAATAAGAAGAGATATAGAAAAATTATTAGGTAGATTATAAATTATTTTGAGAGGAACTGAATAAAAAATAAAACAATTCACACTTAGGGAACAAATGACGGTGTCAAATTGTTCCTTTTTTTTATTTTTAAAAAGAATATAATTTTATTAAAGAAAGTACTTTTTAGAATTTAAAAATATGTTTTAATTTAAAACAAAAAC
>JAGYHM010000075.1 GCA_018457305.1 Fusobacterium sp.
TTATTAGAATATTAAAAGAGAAATTAGGAATAGAAAAATGTCTAAAAGATTATGGAGTAAGTTTGGAAGAATATAAAGCACAAATTCCAAATATGCTTTCTGACATAAAAAAAGATGTTTGTACAAAAAATAATCCTAATGTTTTAACAGATGAGGAATATATAAGACTTCTATTTAAAGTTTATTTAGGAGAATAAAAATAAAAAAGATATCAGATTTATATCTGATATCTTTTTTATTACTTAATTGTAGCTCCAGCTTCAATATTTTCGTCAATAAAAACTAAGTTTATTCCGTTTTTATCTTCTGTTGTAAGTAACATTCCTTGAGATAATTCTCCTCTTAATTTAGCAGGTTTTAAATTTGCCACTGCCATAACTTTTTTTCCTACAAGTTTTTCATGTTCGGGGTAAAATTTAGCAATTCCAGAGATAATCTGTCTTTCAAATTCTCCGTCAAAAACTTTAAATTTTAAAAGTTTATCTGCTCCCTTAACTTTTTCTGCTGATAAAATTTCTACAACTTTAATTTCGACTTTATCAAAATCTTTTATTTCTATTGGATTTTCAATTTTTAATTCTTTCTTATCTTCTTTTTTAGGCTCTTCAATTTTTTCTATTTCAAGTCTTGGAAAAATAGGAACTGCTTGCCCTAGTTTATGTCCAACTTTAAAATTATTCCATTCCTTAACATTATTTATATTCATTTCTTCTGCCTTTATTTCAAATCCTAATTGAGAACAAATTTTTTCTGCTGACTCTGGCATAAATGGAGAAACAATAAAGGCAATTTTATATAAACTTTCAATTAAAATATTCATAACTTCTGCAAGCCTAGTTTTTTTATTTTCATCTTTTATAAGTAGCCAAGGAGTATTTTCATCTATATATTTATTCATTCTTGAAATAAATTTCCAAATACTTTCAAGAGCTTTTGAATATTCAAAGTAATACATAGATTTTTCAACATCTTCCAAAGTAGTAGTAAATAAATTTTTAATTTCAACATCTAAATCTGTACTTTCTCTACCTTCAACAATTTCTCCAGAAAAATATTTTTTATACATTCCTAAAGTTCTATTAAGTAAATTTCCTAAATCGTTTGCTAAGTCTGCATTTATTCTGTTTACTATTCCTTTTGTTGAATAATCTCCATCAGTACCAAAGTTTGCTTCTCTTAATAAATAATATCTAAAAGCATCAACACCATATTTTTCAATTTCATCATAAGGGTTAACTACATTATTTTTAGATTTTGACATTTTTTCACCTTCAGATGTCCACCAACCGTGAGCAACTATGCTATCTGGTAATTTAACTCCAGCAGATAGCAACATACAAGGCCAAATGATAGCATGGAATCTTAAAATATCTTTTCCTAATAAATGAACAACTCTTGAATTATTCCAGTATTTATCAAATTTATTTTCATCATTTTCAAAACCAACAGCAGTTATATAGTTTGTTAAGGCATCAAACCAAACATAAGTGATGTGCCCTTCGGCAAATTCTATTGGTATCCCCCAAGTAAAAGTATTTCTTGAAATAGATAAATCTTGTAATCCTTGTTTGATGAAAGAAATAACTT
Source organism: Fusobacterium sp. (assembly GCA_018457305.1). Next base: position 1,588 of record JAGYHM010000075.1, read on the forward strand.
CGTTTCTTCTTGAATGTGGAAGAATGAAATCAGGGTTTTCATCTATGTGTTTAAGTAAGGCATCAGCATATTTTGACATTTTGAAAAAATATGATTCTTCTTTTACAAGAGATAATTCTTTACTACAATCAGGACAATTATTTCCACCATTTAATTGATTTTCTGGATGAAAAGTTTCACAGGAGATACAATATTTTCCTTGATAATCACCTTTATAGATATCTCCTTTGGCATGAACTATTTCTAAGATTTTTTTAACGGCTTTTTTATGTCTTTCTTCTGTTGTTCTAATGAAATCATCGTATTTAACATCTAAACTTTTCCACATATCTAAAAATTTAGGAGCCATTATATCTGTCCATTGTTGAGGTGTATAGCCTTTATCTTTTGCAGTTTGCTCAACTTTTTGTCCGTGTTCGTCAGTTCCAGTTAAGAAATAAGAATTTTTTCCTATTAACTTTTGATATCTATTCATAACATCTGCTGCTATTGTTGTATAGGCACTCCCAACATGGGGATCACCATTTACATAATATATTGGCGTCGTTACATAAAAATTTTTTTCCATAATTTATTTTTCTCCTTATTTTTAAGTTTTTTGTTTTGTGGGGTTTGCACTCTACCGCCTACGGCTAAGCATCTAAGAACTTCTAAGCAAACAAGTTTGCAAGAATTTCTAAGAGGGCTTGCCAAAGCCTTGCAGAGAAGCGAAACAGTGAGCAAAGCAAACGCAGTTTTCCCTTTATTTGTCTTAATTAAAATTATTGGCTAGATCATTAGCCTCATTTACTTTATCTTCAACTAATTTAGAAATTTCTTCTAAATTATCTTCTTCATTTTCTTTTCCTATATTTATTGCTTCACCTATAACTATATTTACTCTTGAAAAGGGTTTGGGAATTTCAAATTTATCCCAAGTTTTAGAAAGAATCCATTTTTTTTCATAGGCAACTCCTAGACTTATTAGTGAAATTTGAGTTTTCATTGAAAGATATAATAAACCTTTTTTTGTTTTTTCTCGTGGACCTTTTGGACCATCTAATGGTGTTCCCATAGAATAACCTTTTTTTAAATATTTTAAAAGACTGATGGTGCTTGAGATTGCTTTTTTATCAGAAGAACCTCTAACAAGAGTATAACCTAATTTTTCAAGAGGAACACTAATCAACTCGCCATCTTTTGAAGGACTAGCAAGAGCAACTTTCTTTTCATAATTCTTAAAAAATACAGTAGGTGCTATGAGTTTACTATGCCAAAAACCGTAAATATATGCCTGTTTTGTATCAATGTTATTTTTATTTATAATTTTTATTCTTAATGTTGCAGTCAATATTTTTAAAAAATAGTATAATAGTAAACCATAAAATCTATAATTTTTATTATTTTTCATAATATCTCCATATAAAAATAGGCTTATTATATATTAACAAGGCTGTTACAATATTTGCAACAGCCTCCCAAGCCCTTTAAATTTTTAAAAATTTTAGAAAAGTCCTGGAATATTAACTCCACCAGTTACTTTTGACATTTCAGCTTCTCCTAATTCTTCAGCTCTAGCCATAACATCTTTTACAGCAGATAAAATTAAATCTTCTAGCATTTCTTTATCTTCAACTGCTTCTTTTAAAATTTCATCAGATATTTTTAATTCTATAATTTCTTTTTGTCCGTTAGCTTTAATAGTAACTGCTCCACCACCAACAGAAGAAGAAACTTCTTTATTTTTTAATTCTTCTTGTATTGCTAACATTTGTTGTTGCATTGCTTGTGCTTGTTTGATAATGTCTGCTTGACTTCCATTTGTTGCTGTCTTATTACCTTTTAATTTTCTAACCATTTTTGTTTTATTCCTCCTAAAAATTTTAATATTTCCTTTATTATACACATATTTTTACAATAATTCAATAAGATTATTACAAGATTAAATTTTTCTAAATCTCATAAGGGTAATAAGTTAAAGGTTTATTCAAAAGATAATCTTTTAATATTAGAGATTTTGCATTTGATTTCAATGCTTTCACTTTGTCTGTTCTTATAAAATTAGAATAATTTTGTAAAATTTCTTCTAAATCAAATTCTTCTTCTGATAAAATAATAGAATAATTTTCAATATTGTTATCTTTTGCAATTTCTTTTATAGTATCTTTTAAACCACCAATTTTATCAGCAAGTCCAATTTTAATTGCCTCTTCTCCTGTCCAAATTCTTCCACCTGCTATTTTTTCTAAATCAGGAATATCTATTTTTCTACCTTCTGATACAACTTTTAGGAAATCATCATATACTTTTAAATTAGAATTTTTTATTTTCTCATACTTATCTTCTGTGAAATCCGTAGAAGAATATAAGTCAGCATATTTTCCTTTTATAATTTTTTCATTATTTATATTTAATTTTTTTAATGTTTCTGTAATTTCTGGAACAATACTAATAACGCCAATAGAGCCAGTAATAGTATTTTTATCTACAAAAATTTTATTTGTATTGGCTGAAATATAATAGCCTCCAGATGCAGCAACTCCTCCCATAGATGTATAAATAGGTTTAATTTTTGCAACTTCTTTAATTTTTTTAGAAATTTTATCAGCAACTAAGGCAGAACCTCCGGGAGAATTTACTCTTAAAATAATGGCTTTTATACTATCATCTTTTGCAACCTTATCTAAAATTTTAATTGTTTTATTTGCACTTATATAAGATATATTACCTAATATATTTTGTTGAACCGCTCCCATTTCTCCTTCAAGTGTTAAAACATAAATTTTATTCTTTTTATTTTTTGGAGAAACATAGTTTTTATTGTATTTGTGAATACTTACAATATTTTCTTTTCCTATTAAATTTTCAATTTCATCAAGGTTTGAAAAGTTAGAAAGTAAATTATTTTGATATAAGCCAATAGAAGAACTAGCAACTAAATCCCCATTTTCAATTATTTTAGAAAATTTATCTTTATCTAAATTAAGATTTTTTGATACGGCTTTTAAAAATTCTTGATATTTATTTTCTAAAATTCTTGTTTTATCTTCTCTATTTTCTTTTGACATAAAATTTTTAGCTAAATTTTCTTGAAAGCTTTTGTAATCTCCTATATTTATGATATTAAATTTAATTCCAAATTTATCTATGAAATCTTTAACATAAAAACTTTCACTAAAATATGGATAAATATTTACAGTTGTAGAATGGCTCTCTGGCATATATAAACTATCAGTGTAAGAAGCTAAATAAAAATTATTTTTATTTATATTTTCTGCATAACTATATATAGTTTTTTTATTATCTTTAAATTTACTTAAAATTTTTCCCATTTCTTCTATTTGAGCCATATTTAAAGAAGTATTTTCTAAATTTAAAATAAGCCCTTCAACTCTTTTATCTTCAGAAGCTTCTTCTAAATCATCTATAAGTTCATAAAAAGACATAGGATTATCATCTAAAAATTTAATTCCAATTTTTTGTTCTGGGAAGTTATCTGCTAAATTTATTTTTATAAAAATATCTTCTTTAGTATGGACACGCTCTTTTTTACTATATATTACCCCTGAAATAATAATAGTAATTAAAATAATAAATAAAAATAATTTTATAAAAAAAGAAAAAAATTCTTTAATTATAAAAAGTATAATTTTTTTAAAAAAATTTAATATCATCATCTATTTTTTCTCCTTGTATTTTTTTAAAATTATATCACAATTATAGAAAAAAAGCTTTCTATAAAAAAAATAAATATTATAAATTTTTTAGTAAATTTTGCTTGAATTTCATCTTGGTTTATATTATAATAATTTTGCAAATTATTTCTACATAATATGTTTTATATAAACCCTTTATGTAGGAAAACGAAAAAATTAAGGAGGTTTTATGGAAGAGAAAGCTTTGAAAAAGAAAAGAGGAATGGACAAATTCCTTGATTTTATTGAAAAAGGAGGTAATAAACTACCACACCCAGCTACAATATTTTTAATTCTTGCAATTATAGTTGCTATTGTCGCTACTATAATGGCCGCATCAGGTGCAAGTGTTACTTATACTGCACTAGATAGAAAAACTTTGGAACTTGGTGAAAAAACTTTAAAAATTAAAGCCTTGTTAAATCCTGAAGGAATCAGATATATATTTGGTTCAATGGTTAAAAACTTCACTGGATTTGAAC
>JAGYHM010000076.1 GCA_018457305.1 Fusobacterium sp.
AAATTCCTAAAAAGAAAAAGAGTAAAGAAAGTGAAAATGAAAGATGAAAAATAAATATAAATTCTAGTTAAAATTTTTGAAAAATGTATAAAATATGTTATAATTCTGATGAGAAATAGGCTCGTTGGTTTGTAGTAATCCAATCCCTAATAAAGGGGCTTGAAATATTTATTGGCAGCGAAAACTACTAGCACTCTCTTGCTAGACCAGTGTAGGTGGTCCTAACTTGTTGGAGAAAATACATATGAGAATAAAATAAAGGCTAGAAAAATAGAATTTTTAATTCTATTATATCTAGTCTTTTTTATTTCCTATTATTTTATGAAAGAAAAGAAATAAGGAGGTAGCCTTGTAACAAGTTGTTACATAGAACATTAAAAGTTGAATAATATAAATTTAGTCTTTATTTTTAAATAAAAATATGGTAAAATTTAAGTAGGAGAAATAGGCTCTGTGGTTCGCAATTATCCATATCCGTTTAGGGAGCTTGAAATACTAATCGCAGCAAAAATTGTTGTTGAATAATTCTCACAACAGACCTTGATGTATGGTGGGGCTTAATTGCTAAGAATACATATGAGAATAAAAATAAAGACTAGAAAAATAGATTTTTTAAATTTCTATTATATCTAGTCTTTTTAATTTTTTAAAGGAGAAATTTATGGAAGAAAAATATAAAGTTTTAAATATCTTAGATAAAATGGCAGAATTTCATAAAAAAGATATAGTAATAAAAGGAAAAAGTAAAGAATTTGATATTTTATTTAAAAAAGAAAGTATTCCTCATCTATTAGGACTTCAATATACTATTAAAGATAATTTAAAAGGCTCTAAATTATTAAAATATATTTTAAAAAATCAATTTTCTGACACTGAAATTTTAAAATTAGTAAACAAAAATTACGGAGAATTACAAAAAGAAAAAGTAAAAAATAGGATAGAAACTTTTGAAGAATTTATGAATAATTTAGAGAAAGGGATTATAGTAGAAAAAACCTTAAATACTAAAATGTTTGTTAATTATTTGATTATTGAAAAAGAAAAAGATGATTTTTTACATCTAGGGATATTGAGTGGAGATAATGGTGCTTTACTAGAAGAATATGAGGATTTATCAAAAGAAGAAAAAGATATTTTAAGGAGTTATTTTGTGGAAAATAATATTGATTATTTTAATAAAACTAAAGTAAATGAAAGAGTTGAAGGAATTTATCAATATGATGAAGATTACAACTTAGTTCCATTTTCTTTTGATAAAGAAAAACAAAAGTCATTAGATATAGCTTGGAAGAAAGAGAAAAACAATTTTAATTATAAAAAATCTTTAGAGAATATAAAGGAAGAAAAAAAGAAAAATCCAAAAATTCCTAAAAAGAAGAAGGATAAAGAAGTTGGTAAAGAAAGATAAAAGTATTTGATTTTAAAGTAAAAAAATGATAAAATAAAAGAGTAAAGATTATAACTATTCATAGAAAGGAAAAGACTAAAGCCTTAGTGAAAAAGTTATGGTATCCAAACTTTACAAGACAATAAAATAAACTAGTAATAAGAAATGGGAAACACCAAAACCATACGAATTTTTCGTATGGTTTTTTTTATTTAAAAAAATTAAATAAACAGCCAATTTGGCTGATTAAAAAGTGGAGGTAAAAAATGAAACTTATAGATAAATTAAAAGATATTTTTACAAATAACTCTAAAGAAGAGGAAAATTTAAAAAAGATTTTGGATAAAGGGTTATCAAGAGTCGATAAAGAGTTAAATAAAGAACCTACTTATGATGAATATAATGAATATGATGATAATTATGAAGAAGCAGAAGCACATTATATAGACCAGCTTTATTGTGATAAAGAACTATTTACAGAAAGTAAAAATTTAATAGAAGAAAAAGGTATAAAAAATATAGATGAACTTAAAAGTATCATAAAAAAAGAGCTAAATAAAGATAAAGAAGAATTTAATAGTTTAGCTCTATCAGATCCCAACCTTGATGCTGAAAAGAAGGAATTTTATGAATTGAATGAAATTCTTGAAGGTTTATATTATTCCGTACCTACCTCTTCTATAATTTATTCTGAAATAGAAAATTTAAGAGATAATATGAAAGAATGGAAAGACAAGATCCCTAAAAAATCTATAGCTGAAATTCAACATATTGTTGATATTTCTTTTACAGAAATTAATAATTATGGAGATTTAAGCAAAATTGATAGTTTAGGAAGAGATTTAGAATATTATAAAAATTTTCTTAATAGTTTTGATGAAAATACAAAAAATAGTAATAAATTAAATGAAATTATAAAGGATATAGAAAAATTAAGCCCAGTAGTAGATAAAAAATTTGAAGAAATTTATATTGCTATGGGCTACTCTATACCTACTTCAAAAGAATTTTCTGGGCAAATAAAAGGAATAGAGTTTAAGAGTGAGGAAGTTTTTAATTCAACTAATCTAATATTATCAAATATAGAACAAAAATTTGGAGAAATTTATAAAGAATCATTTATAAAAGATTTATCAATTGTATTAGAAACTCAGAGTAAAAGAAAAGAATTTCATAGTTGGGAAGATTTAGAAACGGGATTTATTTCAAAAATCAATAAAGCAGATAAATTTAATACTCTTAATTTTGATTTTTATGGCATTGACTTGACATTAGGAATGTTTAATACACAAATACAAGATGGTATTTATACTAAAGAAAATATAAAAAGTATTAATATTAAAAATTCTTTAGAAAATAAAAAAGAAAATCAACAAAAGAAGAGAAATATAAAAATACCTAAAAAGAAAAAGAGAAAAGAAACTGTAAATGAAAAATAAAAAATAAAAAGTCAATTTGGCTGAATAAAAAAGGAGTGATAAATATGGATGGAAATTTTTATAAATATGAACATGATTTCATAAAAAATGGAGAAATATTTAAAGATAAAAATAATAATAAATTTAGATTTAACAAGAATAAATTAGGCGAGTATAGAGGTGGACAGGCTCAAGTAGATAAAGATGGAAATTTATTATCAATTAGATATGTTGACGATAATAATAATGCTTTAAATTATATTTATAAAAATGGAGAAGTTTATGCTAAGTTTCAAGAAAAATTAATAGGAGAAGAATATGTAAAAAATGGAACTTATGAGCAATATAAAGATGGAATAGTTGTAAAAACTGGGAAATATTTAGAGGGAGAATTACACGATAGATGGATTACATTAGATGATAATAACAAAATAGAAGTAAAAAGATTTGACAAAGGAAAAGATGTATCAGGAATAGAAGAGAAAAAATTTAAAGATAGACTTGTAAAAACTTTCCCCGAGATTGTAGATGGAGTAACTGAGAAAGATATAGGGAGAGCTACAAAAATGCTAATAGCAAATATGATAGAACTTTTTGAAAAATCTGATGGAGCAAAAATTCCTCAAATAAAATTGAATTTTAAAGAAACTCCTGAATTAGCTGAAGGAGATGTTGAACATTGCTATACAAGTTTCTATAAAGATGGAAGTCCTAAACTTTTTGCTGAAAAAGTTACAAAAGAAAATGGAGAACTTAAATTTGAGGGAAGTTATGTAGAGCATTTTGATAATGGAAAAGTAAAAATAAATGCAAGATATGATGAAAATGGAAAGTTAGATGGACTTTTTAAAGAATATGATGAGAGTGGAGTTTTAATAAAAGCTTGTAACTATAAAGGTGGTGTAAATGAAGAAGAAAAAATAAATAAAAATAAAGCAACTGAAAAAGAAAAAACTCCTAAAAAAACTGAAGAAAAGAAAAATATAAAAATACCTAAGAAATCAAAAAAGAAAATCAAAGATAAGTTTCTTGATAAAGGAAGGGAGCTAGAAAAATAATGCAAGAAATAAGAAATAAACTAATGAAATTTTATAAAGAATCTGAAATAGAGATAAAAATAGAGGAACTTTCTGAATTTTTAGTAGCTTATTTTGAAGTAGATTTGGATAATTGGATAGAAATATCAACTAATATAAAAACATTTGAAATTATAACAAAGATTAATGGAAAAGAAATAAAAAAGATAACATTTAAAAATAAAGAGCAGTATCTATTTTATTTTTTAAACAATTTAAATAAACATTATTTTTTAAGAAATTTAGCTTTTTACACTAACAATCTTTATGAAATAAAAGCTGTAGTCAATAAAGTAGATAGAAACAATTCTTTTATTAAAAAGAAAGTAAAAACATATTGTTTTGAAATATAGTAAAGGAGAAATATGAATATATTAAAAGATAATGATATTGCAGAAGGAATAAATATAAAGAGTAAAAGGATGAGTAAAACTATAGAAAATTTAGAAATAAATAAAAGTAATATGGATTCAGTAAAAAATATAAGGGAAGTAAATAGAAATAAAGTAGATAAAAATAAAGTTGATGACCTTATAGAAGAAAAAATAAAGAGTCAAGTAGAAATAAATAAAAAAGTTTCAGAAAAGAATATAGACCTTAATGGAGATAAAATACCTGATTATCAAAATCAACAAGACTTTGAAATAAAGGTTTTAAAAAAAAATAGAGATATAAAAATAAAAAAGAAGAAAAAAATAAAAGAAGAAGAAAGTGAAAGAGAGTTAGAAAGATAAAAAAATAAAAAGCCAAATTGGCTGAATAAAAATAGGAGATTATTTTTATGAGTGAAAAAAAATTACGAGAGTTTTTAGAAGAATACCTTATTTTAAAAGGAGTTAATACAAAAAAGAATATGAGATGTTTTTCAAAAGAGCACGAAGATAAGCATCCAAGTATGTCGTTCTATAAAAAAGCTAATATCTGTAATTGTTTTGCTTGTGGAGAAAAGTATAATATTTTTAAATTAGTGGGGCAAGAATATAACTTAAAGACAAAAGAAGAACAAGTAAAAAAGGTAGAAGAGCTTTATAAAAATAGAGATTTAATAAAAAATATAAATGATAGTATCTATAGCCAAAAAGGAGGTACAGTTGAATTAGATTATTCAGCTAAAAATAAGGAAAAAAATTATACAAAAAGTAATAATTCATATATTAAAGGATTTGATACTTATTATAGAGATTGTAAAAAAAGAATAGTTGAAACTGACTATTTAAGAAAGAGGGGAATTAGCAAAGAAATTGAAAATGAATATAACATAGGATATGATCCAAATTTTAAAAACGGACAGTGGAAAGCAATAATAATTCCTACAAGTCACTATACCTTTACAGCTAGAAATACAGATGAAAATAATCCTGATAGATTAAGAAAAGTCGGGAAAAGCCATTTATTTGGGGAATGGCTTTTAAGACAAAATAAAGAAAGTAAATTTTATATTGTAGAAGGAGAAATAGATATGCTTTCTTTAGCTGAAATAGGTAAGAAATCTATTGCATTAGGAAGTATTAATAACATTAACTTATTCATAGAGAAGTTAAAAGAATTAAGTCCTAAAAATGAGTTTATTTTAATGCTTGATAATGATGAACAAGGTATAAAAGCACAAAAAGAACTATGTATAAAAATGAAAGAATTAAATTTAAATGTAAAGGAAACTAATATTCTAGGGAAATATAAAGACCCAAATGAATTTTTAGTAAAAGATAAAAAAGGTTTTATAGAGGTTATAGAAAAGTTTGAAAGAATAAAAAAAAATATAAAAATACCTAAAAAACCAAAAGAAAAAAATAAAGGAAATGAAAGGTAAAAATAAACAGCCAAATTGGCTGAATAAAA
>JAGYHM010000077.1 GCA_018457305.1 Fusobacterium sp.
AAAATTATGTTAGGAGAAATAAATGTATCTAATTCAATATTTACTTTGTAGATTTTTTATTTTTATTTTGTTATTATTTCCAGAAAAATTGAGATTTTCTTTCGGAAATTTTCTAGGAAATTTAACTTATAAACTTATTAAAAAAAGAAGAGAAATTGCTATTTTAAATTTAAAAATGGCTTTCCCAGAAAAAAATATTAAAGAAATTGAAAATCTTGCAAAAAAATCTTTTCAAATTATGATAAAAGCATTTCTATGTGTACTGTGGTTTGAAAAATATTTGAATAATAAAAAAAATATTAAGATTATAAATCAAGAAAATATAGAAAGTTTATTGGCAAGAAATAAAGGTTTAGTTGTTGCAACAATTCACATGGGAAATATGGAGTCTACTTTAAAAGCTGCTGAAAATTATGAAATTGTTACAGTAGCAAAAAAGCAGAGAAACCCTTATATCAATGATTTTATGAATAAATTAAGAGCCAAGTACTCAAATGTAAAAATTATAGAAAAAAGTAGAAATACGAGCAGAGAATTATTAGAAGAAATAAATGAGAAAAAAATTATTGCTCTATTTTCAGACCATAGAGATAGTGGAAGTATTGTTCATTTTTTTAATAAGGATGCAAAAGCTCCAACTGGTGCCGTATCTTTGGCTTTAAAGCATGATATTCCTTTGATATTAGTTTATAATGTTATGAATGATGATAACACAACAACTATCTATGTAAGTGATGAGATTATATTAGACAGAACTGATAACTTTAAAGAAGATGTTAATAAAAATACTCAAACTTTAATCTCAGAAATTGAAAAAATTATTACTAAATATCCAGAACAATGGATGTGGTTCCACGATAGATGGAACATTCATAGTTCTTTAAGAAAATTAAAGAAAAAATAAAGAAAAAAAGGAGACCGCGTTCGCTACGCTCACTGTCTCCCCTCTCTGCGAGGCTTGGGGCTACGCCCCAAACCCCACACAAACAAAAAGTCAATTTATAATTTCCTTGGATATAAAAATTGGGCGACTGTTAAAATACTGTCGCCTTTTCTTGTGGAATTACTCCCTTCAATATTTCATAATTTTTTTTGTTAAAGAGGGCGTCGGGGCGACAGCCCCGACAAGGACTTTTAGTCCGTGGCGAGCCAAGAAAGTTTAAATTTTTTTCATTTTAACTAAAGTATAAGTTCTATCAACTTCTTCTCCAGTTGTAAGAGTTATTCTTTCTGAAATTTCTTTTATTTCTTCAAGTTTAAATTCTGTTTTTGCTATTACTTCTTTAATCATATCTTGGTCGTATAGTTTAAATTTTTCTCCAACAAAAGGCATTTTTTCCATAAATTCTCTATTTCCATAAGTAAGAACACAAAGCCCATTTTTCTTTAAAACTCTATTCATTTCAGTTAAATTTTTTTCTGGTGCTTCCCAAAAATAAATTGTATTAACAGTAAAAATTTTATCAAAAGTTTCATCTGAATAAGGAATTTTTTCTCCATCATAATGTTTAAATTCTACTAAATTACTATTATTACTACTATTTTTTTGTGCCTCATTAAACATAGTTTCAGAAATTTCTAAGCCATGATATTTAATATTTTTTCCTGCTTCTAATACTTTATCTAAATGCCCACAGTTCCCATGACCTAACTCTAAAATATAATCTTCATCTTTAATTTCTAAAAAATCAATAGTTCCTATTGTCATTCCTATATTTGATTCATTCATTGTTTTTGCAACTTTTATTCCAAATTCTCCACTAGGGCAAGCCACTTGCCTTTCAACTTCTTTAAATTGTTCTTTAACTGGTTTTTGCATTTTTCCTCCTTAAACTATTTTAAAAAAATTTTTTTATCTATAAATATTATATCATAAAAGGGCTTGTTACAAATTTGCAACAGCCCCATTTTTTATTTATATATATATCTTGCTTCGTATTCTCTTTTAAATTTTCCAATTTCACTTTCTTCAAGTTCAATAGATTTTTTTAAATGAGATAAGAAAATTTCTTGAATTCCATCAAATTCTCCAAGTCCTTTCATTATAACTTCATTAACTTTTATTCCATTTTCTTCAAGTTCTTCTTTAAAATCAATAGCCATATCTTTTTTAGCATGTTCACCAGCTACAAACATAAATGGAGCCAACTTAACTGCCTCAATATTATTTTTCTTTAATTTTTTCAATAAACTATCCATTAAAGGATAACCCTTTGTACTTACTACATAAACATCATCATAGCCTAAATCTTCAAAAACATATTCTATCATTGGATAAGCAGAGCCTACATAAGAATCTGTTCCATGGCAAACAAAAACAAGAGCCTCATTTTTATTTTTTGGCACATATTCTTCTGCTAATATATTTACAATTTCTTTATAATCAGCCAACGAATTTAAAAGAGGAGTTCCAATCTTCACTACTTCAAATTTATCTGCTACCTCTTGAACTTCTTTTACCAAATGCTCATATTCATAACCTGCTATGATATGAGATGTTTGTACTATAAGTTCTTTATATCCTTTTTCAACTAGGTCTTCTAAAATCTTTTTAGGTGTTTCTCTATAAAAATCTCTATTTCTTAATTTTTTTATAACTATTCTTGATGTATATGCTTCAAAAAAATCATAATCCTTAAACTCTTCTGCAAATTTTTTATTCATTTTATTTAAAGTTTTTTCTCTTGTATCGTCGTGTGTAGTTCCAAAATGAACTACCAAAAGTGCTTTCTTATTATTTTCTTTCATAAACTTAACCTCCATCAAATTTTTAATAATTAAAACTCTACTTTTATAGTATCATATTAAATATTAAAAATAAAATAATTTTTTTTGGGGGGCAAGCCAAAATAAAAAGGAACTGTCTTTCATTTTCTAACAGTCCCTTTCTTAATTTTACACTAATATTTTTTCTTCTCTTTCTTTTTCTTCTTTTTCTTTAAACATTTCTTGAAATTTTTCTTTTTTGTTTTTATTTAAGAAATAAACAAGTGGTGTTGCTATAAATATTGAACTATATGTCCCAGCTAAAACTCCAATAAGTAATGTAACAATAAATGTTTTTAAACTCGCTCCACCAAAAACTAAAATCGCAATTATAGCAAGTAAAGTCGTAAGTGAAGTATTTAATGAACGAATAGCTGTTTGATTAACTGAATTATCCATACATTCTTCCAAAGTCAAATCTTTTCTTCTTTTTAAATTTTCTCTAATTCTATCATAAATTACTATTGTATCATTTATTGAATACCCAAGTATTGTTAAAATTGCTGCAATAAAAGGAGTGTCAATTTCATACCCTAATAATACAAGACCTCCTATCGCAACAGATATATCATGAATTAAAGATAAAATTCCTCCTATTGCAAAAGAAAATTCAAATCTAAATGTTATATAAAGAACTATTAAGATAGAGCCTATTATAAGTGAATATATTGCTGATTTTTTTAAATCTGCTCCTATACTTGCTCCAACTTTTTCTTCCTTATCCAAAGTATAAGTTCCTATTTTTTTCAAATTTTTAAGAACTTCTCTTTTCTCATTTTCTTTAATCTCTTGAACTCTAATTATTATTGTTCCATCATCAGAAATTTGAACTTTTCTACTATTTCTACTAAGTTGTGAAATTTCACTTGATAGTTCATCTAAATTATTATTTATAGTGCTTAAATCTACTTGTTTTTCATTATAATGTATTTGTATTAAATTTCCACCTGAAAAATCTATTCCATAATTTAGACCCTTTATCAGAAACAACATTACCGAAATAATTACTGCAACAGTTGCTACACCTAAATATATTTTACTATGTTTTATTACTTTTAAATCTACTTTCATTATTTATCACCTTCCACTTTTACACCAAAATATTTAGGATCTTCAAGTTTAAATACTTTTAAGAAACCTTGTAGCATAAATTTAGTTGCTGTTATTGCAGTAAACATTGATGCAAGTGTTCCAAGTGCAAGTGTTACAGCAAAACCTTTTATAGGTCCTGTACCAAAAATAAATAATATTGTTGTAATTATAAGTGTTGTTAAATTTGAGTCAAATATTGCAACAAATCCTTTACTAAATCCAGAATTTATAGAATTTCTTACTGTATTTCCAAATCTTAGTTCTTCTTTTATTCTTTCAAAAATTATAACATTTGCATCAACTGCCATACCAAGTGATAAAATAAATCCTGCTATTCCCGGTAATGTAAGTGTTGCATCAATAAAGTTTAACGATGCAAAAGTTATTAGTCCAAATAAAATTATTGCTAAGTTTGCAACTATTCCAGGAAATCTATATAAGAATATCATAAAGCCCCAAATAAGTCCTATTGCAACTATACCTGCATTTTTACTTTGTGCTATTGATTCATCTCCAAGTGATGCACCAACTGTTCTTGTTTCAACAATTTCTGCCTTAACTGGCAATGCTCCAGCATTTAGAAGAGTCGCAGTTGCTTTTGCTTCTTCAACAGTATAATTTCCTGTAATAACTCCACTTCCACTTGGAATTTCTGAATTTATTTGTGGTGCTGTTTGAATTGCTCCATCAAGAGTTATTGCTAATTTTTTCCCAATGTTTTCTCTTGTTATCTGAGCAAATTTTTCTGCTCCCTCATTAGTCATTTTAAATGCAATTTGAGGACGACCTAAATTATCATAAGAAACATCAGCTTCTTTTAAAGCAGAACCAGTTAATAAAGTTTCTCCTAATTTTCCATCATCATCAACAATTTTAAATTCCATCAAGGCAGTTTTTCCAATTAAAGCAATTGCTTCTTCTGTATCTTTTAAACCAGGTAATTCAATAATAACTCTATTGTCTCCTGCTTTTTGTATAACAGACTCAGCAACTCCTATTCCATTTACCCGTCTATCTAAAACTTCTATAAGTCTATTCATAGCCTTATTGTCAATTTTAACATCTCCCTCTGGTATAGCTTCTAAAACTATATAAGCTCCACCTTTTAAATCTAGTCCCAATTTAATAGGTTTCATCAAACTAAACCAGATTGAAGTTATTAAAACTCCTAAAACTAAAACTACTTTCATAATAAATTTAGTTTTCATTTTTCACTTTCCTTTCATATTTTATTTTATATATTTTTATTCTTTTCTTTTGGCTCACTACGAGCTTAACGCTCTGCTCGCAATCTGCGACGCGGTGGCGTCGCCTCACACTTCAAAATAATTTTTTATTTTTTAGAAAATTATAAATCTTTTCACTCTCCTGCTCGTAAATGTATCTTTATAAATTTCACTCTAGGGATTTGGGGCGATAGCCCCAAGCCTCGCAGAGAGCGGGAAACAGGTTTGCAATGCAAACCGCAGTTTCCCCATTACTTTTATTTTTTATTCATATCTAAAAAAGTTTGTAAAATTATTGAAGCTGCAACCTTATCAACTAATTTTCTTTTTTCAATAGCACCTTTTTTATTCAAATCATTTAGAATATTATCTGCAGTAACAGTTGTAAATCTTTCATCAACCTCAAAAATTTCAAGATTATCTATTTCTTTTTTTAATTTTTCAATATAAATTCTAACTTTTTCTGCTTGTCGTTTTTCTGTTCCATCTAAACTTTTTGGTATACCTACAACAAGTGAAGTCGTATTATTTTCTCTGCAAATTTCTGCTATTCTTTTCACTGATTTTATTTTTTTTCTATTTATAGTTTCAAGTGGTGTTGCAATTATTCCCATAATATCTGAT
>JAGYHM010000078.1 GCA_018457305.1 Fusobacterium sp.
AATGCAATTTTCATAATTTTCTCCTAACAAAAAAGTTATTTTATTAACTTGATTTTATTATATTTTTAGGGTGTTGGGGCGTAGCCCCAACCAAAAAGGCGAGCAGACCGTTAGGTCGTGGCGAGCCTGATACTTTATTTTTTATTTTAAATAAAAATTTTTTCTCTATCTATATAAGTTAATAATTTTTCTTCCACAAATTCAATCATATTTTTTGTGATTTCCTCTGAATAAGAATACACTCCCTCTTTATTCTCATAGGGGAAATATAAAATTTTTGAATTTGGATTTTGTTTTCTCATTTTTTTCAGATAATCTTTTGAAACTCTAAAAACACCAATACTGACATCAATAATTTTATCTCTATCTATTTTTTCAAAAATTTCAAAAATCATCTCTCCATAAATTTTTTTAAAGTCTTTTTTATAAATTAAAGGGTCTATACAAAGTCTTATATTCCAAGAATTTTCTTGTAATTTTCTAATTGCCTCTAATCTTTTTGAAAATGTTGCCGTATATTTTTCATTCTCAACAGAAAATTTTTGTGGAGATAAAGTAAAAGCCAAAATAAAATTTTCCAGAGGCTTTAAATTTAAAAGTGTTTTTATATTTGCAGACTTAGTTCTCAATTCAATTTTTAAATTTTTATGTGTTTTACAAAAATCATACCACTTAGAAACAAAAGAACAAATATTATCAATAGCCAACAAATCAGTGTCGTAAGAAATACATAAATATAAACTTTTCTTTTCTTCTAATAGTTTTTCAATTTCTACAAAAATATCTTCTATATTTACAAATAAAACTATATTTGCCGATGGATAAACTCCTTGTAAATAGCAATATTCACAGTCATAAATACAATTTATAGCCGAAGAGGTGTAGTAAAAATTTTCATTCTCAAAATCTTCGCAGACATTTGCTCCCTCATACAATAAATTTTCTTTTTTTACTGCCAGTATAAGTTTTTGACTCAATTTTTGCAAAGAAAAATTTTGATTATTACTAGAAAAAATTTCTTTGTAATTTTCAATTTCAATTATATTTGCAGACTTAAATTTTTCTATTATATTTTTAGTCGTTTCATAGTTCAGTGCTTCCTTTTCCACATAAATATGTGAAAACCTATCAGTCAATAATTCTTTTTTTAATATCTTCAAAGTATCTCTTTCCCTCATTTTTATTTTTTATTTCTATATCCTCATAATTTTTTAAAAAACTCACAATATTTTTCTCACATAATTTATAATATTTCATCATATTTAAAAATTCTAATTTCATCGTTTCAGAAAATCTAAAATTTCCTATAATTTTATTTATGTATTTTTCTTCTTCTTCATCAAACAGATTATTATTTTCTGGAAAAATATTTAATAAGTTTTGAATAAAATTAAAAATTTCAGAATATATTTTATTAAAATCACAATTTTTAAAATCTAAAATTTCTCGTTCTTGATTTTTTTCCTCCCCAATAATATCACTTATAATTTTTAAAACTATAATTTTATCTCGTTTAAAAAATATTTTTGCACTTTCGTAGAAAGCAAAGCCCTCCATATCAACTAAAATTTTTTTAGAATTATCTAGATCTAACATTGGTAACACTGAATTTATTTCTTTTTCACAACTTAAACTAGCCTCTTCTTTTGGGGGGTTGGGGCGAAGCCCCAAGCTTCGCAGAGAACGGGAAACAGCGAGCGAAGCGAACGCTGTTTCCCACTTTTCAATAACTTTATCAAAAGTTAATAAACTTGCTTCCCTAAAATTATTTTTATACAAAATTTCCAAATAACCTGTTTTCTCATTATATGGATTTATAATTTTATTTATTATTGCTGTATCTTTTAAATTAAAATTTTTATCTAATGCCCCAGCAAAACCAATATTTAAAATAAAATCTGTTTCTTTGATTTCAAAATTTGAAATTAAATAAGTGAGTGCAACAGAGCAATTTATTCTTCCCACTCCCGAAATAATTAAACAAATTTTTTCATTTGAAAAAACTTGAAATTTATTAAATTTATTATTTTTCTTCAAAGAAAAATTTTCTATTAAAGGCTTTGCTTCAATATACAAAGCAGTAATTATATAAATCATATTTTTTCCTCTTGTTAAATTTTTTTATATTATACCATAGCATAAAAAATTCTGTAAAAATAAAAAAAGCAACAGAAATTTTTCTATTGCTTAAAAATCATTTTCTTTTTCCCTTAATTCAATTATTTTTTTGTAAACTTTTCTTGCATCTTCTATTCCTTCGAATGAAGGAGAAACTCCAGATATATGTCCCATACAAGTAATACCAGCAGTAGACCAATTATCGTTGTAATTGTTTCCAAACATTATATCTCCTCTATTATTTGATTTTTCTTCTAATACAACATTTGTTAAAGTTTTAATATTTAAAGATGTAATATTTTTATGATTTTTTATAATTATTCTATCTTCTGTAATTCCATAGATAGTTTTCTTTCTTCTTAATATATCAAATAAAAATCTTCCAATAGTTATATAAAAACCTACTATAATAAAAGGTAATGAAAACAAAGACTCAAATAAAGAATCACCTAACAACATTGATAATACACCAGAAAAAATAGCAAAACCAGCCCAAATAAAACTAAATGGTATCATAAAAATATCTGCCTTTTTAAAGACTAAACCTTGTTTTGGTTTTCCAATCCATAATAAATGTTCATCGGAATCTAAATATTTATTTAATTCTAATCTCATCTCTTCTCTTTGCATATTTTTCTCCTAAAATTTAATAAAAAACTTTTTCTCTTTTTACATAAATAAAATATCCCCACTGAATTAAATACACAAAAGCAAAAACAAATAATCTTATTAAAATATTTAATCTTTCATTAAAATATAAATCTGGAACTTGATTTGAAATTAAAAGTGCAATAAAAGATGAAATAAAAATTTTTATTCCCATTTTAATTAAACTTTTAAAATTTAATTTTACATATCTTTTATTATAGGCGTAAAGTAAAAATGAAAAATTTACTCCCGATGAAATAGATGTTGCAAGAGCAAGTCCTTTGTGTGCCATAGTTTTTACTAAAATTGCATTCAAAATAATATTTATAATTATTGCACAAATAGAATATCTTGCAGGCCGTCTGTTATCTCCAACTGCATAATAGGCTTTACTAATTAACTGCACTCCAACATAAAATAATAATCCAAGTGAATAAAAAAGTAAGGCTTGGGCTGTTATTTGAACTGCTTTTTCTGAAAATTTTCCATAAGAAAAAATTATTCTAATTACATCTGCTGAATAAAAAGTTAAAACTATTAAACTAGGTATAACTAAAAAATTTAAAAAATTTAAAGCCGTAATTAAATTTTTATTGATAGTTTTTTTATCTTTATTTGCCGCTGCCTTTGATAAATTTGGAAAAACTATATTTGAAAGCGTAACACCAAAAACTCCAACTGGCAACAAATAAATTCTTGTTGCATTTTCTAAGGCTGTAATCGAACCTGCAACTAAAAATGAAGCAAAAAATTGGTCTGTAATTGAATTTATCTGTCTTGCAAAAACTCCAACCAACATTGGAACAAGTCTGACTCCTAATAATTTTATGTACTTATCTTTAAAATTCAAAGTTAAAAAATAAGTTTTCATTATTTTTAAAAATGGAAGAAGAACTACAATAAATTGTAAAACTCCACCAAATAAAACTCCGTAAGCCAGAGCAGAAATTGAAAAATATTTTGTTAAAAAAATTGCAGAAGCAATTATTGATAAATTAAAAAATATTGCCGTTGAGGCAGGTATCATAAAAGAACCAAAAGTATTTAAAATTGAAGATAACATTCCTGCCATAGAAATAAATAAAAAATAAAAAGACATTATCTTTAATAAATTAGAAGATAAAATTTTCATTTCTTCATTAAAACCAACAACTATAAAATTCACTATGTAATTTGAAAATAAAATCATCAAAATAGAAATGAAAAAACTAAAAATAAAAACCATATTTAAAACTGTAAAAATATATTTTTTTGAACTTTCGTCTCCCTCTTCTTTTTTCTTTTGATGATAAAGTGGAATAAAAGTATTTCCCAAAGCACCTTCTCCTAAAAGTTGCCTAAAGAAATTACTTATTTTAAATGCTGTGTAATAAGCATCTGTCAAACCAGAAGAACCAAAAAAATAGGCTATCAGAGTCCCTCTTAAAAGACCCAATACCCTACTTATCATTGTTATTCCCATAGTTCCTATTGACTTTTTAAACATCTTATTTCTCCATTAAAAATATTTATTTTTCCATCTTTATATAATTCTAAAATTCCTAAAAACATATAAATCAAATGCAATCTATTTTCTGCATCTGCAAACAAAGATTCAATTCTTCTATTTTCAAAAAAAGATTTCATAAGTATATCGTCCATAATTTCTTTTATGTCGTATTGCTTATTCAAATTTAATTCCATTATATCTTTATCATCATCAAAATCATAATTTCTTATATATAATTCATAAATATCTGCCGTTGATAAAAAAGACAAATCATATTCCTTTGCAACTTTCTTTATAATTTTTCTTCCCTCTCCTCTTGAATAAGAAATATTATATTCATTTTCAAGTACAGAAATTTTTGGAGCAACCTCTTTAAAAAGTTTATACTCTTCCAATCTTCGTTTCAAACTATTTTCTTTTTCTTTGTCCTTATCTAAATTTAATAAACTTAAAGTTTTAATTTCTATAAGTTCCGAAGCAGTAATTATAAATTCAGATTTTATATAAATATCTTCTCTCTTTGAAGCATTTATAATTTCTAAATATTCATCAATCAATTCTGCTATACTTATTTCAGAAATTTTCATTTTCTTTTTTTCAATTAAACTTAACAATAAATCTAGTGGACCTTCAAAATTATTTATTTTTAAAACTAATTCCATATTTTTCTCACTTTTATTTATTTTTTTATAATTTATATCTTACTCTAATTACTTAAAAAATTCAATAAATAAAAAAAAGAAATCTACTAGGTAAGTGCAGCTAACTTACGTCTCCTACAAATGGGTGATGGAACTGCATTTCCCATCCTCTAGTCATTTCTTTTTTATATTATACATCTTTTTTCAATCGTTTGTAAAGTATTTTTTTGGATTTTAAGTGTGAATTAAATCTTTTCTCTTTTAATGAATAACTTGTAATAATTGAGTTTATATATTTTTGATGTTCTTTTTTCTTCTTTATACTTAATTTTATAACTAATAAGTTATTCTTACTTTTAATCTCTTTTGCAAACCAAATACTATCTTCTTTTTTATTATCTTTCAAAATATAATCAGTATTTTTAATCATTTCTGAAAAAGAATTTTTTAAAATTTCTATAACTTCTGGGTGTCTTTCTTCAATATGCTTTAAATTTTTTTCTAATAAAATTACTTTATTTGAATTTAAAACTCCAAATTCTTTTTCAATTATTTTTTTCCTTCATTTCATTTAATTTCTATCCTTTCCTCTTTTCCTCCCCCTTTTCCTCTTTCCCTTACTTTATATCGTTTCCGTATTCGCTTATTACTTCCCCCCGAAGATAGTTTATCCAGTTAAGACACGTTCCAACAAGTCTCATCAACTTCGTGGTATATCAAACTCAAATACAACTTAAAACCTGCTTATAATAGTGTTGTATTTTATTTTTAGGGACACTCATCTTTTATGTACCTCGCTGTGAGTTAG
>JAGYHM010000079.1 GCA_018457305.1 Fusobacterium sp.
AAAATAAAAAAAAGGGGACTACTAAATCCCCACTAGAACAAATAATGTCAAGGGAACATGCTCCCTTGCTAAAAAATCAAACTGTAATCCCCCTAGATAAAATAAAAAAATCCTTTTAGGGAAGGATTTTCACTTAGCATTTATATTAGTCACATTATTCTCTTTTTTATTTTTTCTTATATACTTTTGACGACAGTTTTCTTAAAAAAGTTTAAAAATAATTTTATTTTTTTATAAAAAAGGTGCGACCCGCGTCCTTCGGACTGCTCACCTCTCTTGTGGGGGCTCCGCCCCCAAACCCCCAAAAATTATTTTTATAAAAAGCAAAAACTCCAAAACTTAAAAAATAAGTTTCAGAGTTTTTTTATTTTATACTTGGTCATCCCAATAATCTTTTACTAAATTATAATATTTATCTTCCAAACTTTCTTGTATCATAGAACTCAACCAATACACCCTTAAATATAAACTATAACGATATAAATTATTTTCTATTTTACTTGTATCTATGTCCATCATAAATTTTCTAATAACATTTTCAGTATCTTCATCATCTATTTGATAAACTCTAATTAAATCCCAATAATATATTGCTGATATACATTGTGATAATAATTCTGGCTCAGCAGGAATTTCTTCAAAATATTTATCTATTTCTTCTCTCGTTCCACCCCATTTTTCAGAGATAGTTATAAAATATGCTATATGTAAGCCGATGTGATTGTATTTTATAGCAAGTCCTTTTTTAAATAATTCGTGTATAAATTCTCTATCTTCTGAATTATTTATTTTACGGACTGTTAATAAACCAATATATTTATAAATTTCAAATTCTTTTGATAATTTTTCTAAGCCTAACAATATTTCTTCAGCCTCTAAAAATAATTTATGAAATTTTTCCATATCTTCATCATCAACTGAACTAACTGGACCTATACCTCTTATTATACTTCCTTGTACTATTTTAAAATAAGCATGAGCCAATTTAGGTAATTCATTTTCTGAATTTGTATCTACCCATTCTTTAAAAAGGTTTTCATTGTTTACTTCTCCTAGTGAATTAAATCCAAATTCTTTATAATCATCACTAAAACCTTTTAACATTTCTTCCACTTTATTAAAATTTTTATTTTTAAATTCTTCTACTAACGATAATAATATTGGGTCATTACAATGTTCTCTTTTTTCATTATCTGCATAGCCTTGTTTTAAATTTTTCATCATTTTAAGAAATTGATTAAACATTTTTACCTCCCTTATTTTTACATAATACCTTCAATAGTTGCTTGCAATTCAAAAATTGAAACTCCTTTAATCACAGATACGATACACAGGAAAAATACAACAACGGCAGCAATAGTTCTTATTGCTGTTCTCCCAGTAAGCTGTCCTTTTTTTCTAAAATTCATAATAGATACTACTGAAAATACTCCTGTGATAACTAATAACACATAAGTTATTGTCATTTGCATTTTAATTCCTCCTTTAATTTTAATATTTTATTTAATCAAAAAATATTTTCTAGTTTTAAGTTTTTTAAACCAGAAAAACTGCTCTACACCCATAATTATATATATATTGTCAATGAAATATCTAACTTTAAAATTTAATTTTAAGCAAATTTTAAAAAAATGGGTTCACTATACTATGCTCACTGTTTCCCTCTCTCGTGGGGGCTTCGCCCCCAATTCCCCTCTTATACTCAAATATAAAAAAAATAAGGTTATTGTAATACTTACAACAACCCTAATTTAAAGTTTTCAATCCTTTTTTGCTCTTAAATATTTATCATAAACAAGATAACCTAAAAAGTAGATTACTCCCATTTCAATTGAATCAATTATGGAAGTTCGTGCTGAAAATTCACTATCTATTTTAAGTTTAAAAGATACAAAATCAACTATAAAATCTAGTGAAATCATAATAAGAAAAGTACATATATACTCAATTATTTTCTTCATTCTAATCCTCTTTTCTTCTTAAATACTTATCATAAATAAAACATCCTAAAAGAACCGTTACAATACTCTCAATACAACCAATTACTGTAAAATCATTTTCTAATTTGAATTTATACAATATAAGGTCAAAAATAATAACCATAACTGCCAGTGAAATATATTCTTTATATTTTCTTCTCATTAGTCTATTGACCTCCAAAAAATTTTTATATAATTACGGTACCGCTGAGAAGAATTATACTCTTAAAAATTATATTGTCAATAGTTTTAAAAATTCTTTTTTTTAATTAAGAAATAAAAGAAAATTGATATCATTTATAATGAATAAAATCATATATATTTCTTTGATTTTTTTCAAAAAAAAAATCTAGCCCTAAGCTAGATAATAATTTATAAATTATGGAGGCGACGACCAGATTCGAACTGGTGATGGAGATTTTGCAGACCTCTGCCTTACCGCTTGGCGACGTCGCCTAATTTATAGTGGTGCCCAGAGGCGGAATCGAACCACCGACACGGGGATTTTCAGTCCCCTGCTCTACCGACTGAGCTATCTGGGCGTGGCGGGAGTGACGAGACTCGAACTCGCGACCTCCTGCGTGACAGGCAGGCGCTCTAACCAACTGAGCTACACCCCCAGAAAATGGTGGTCACAACAGGACTTGAACCTGTGACCCCCTGCTTGTAAGGCAGGTGCTCTCCCAACTGAGCTATGCGACCTTTTCTGATACTTGATTATTATATACTATTTTTTTTATTTATGCAACTTTTTTTATTTCTCATTTCTGTTTTTTTCATATTTATAAAAAATTTTAATTTAACTTTTCAGAAAAGGTTTGGGCTCGCCACGCCCTAACGGGCTGCTCGCAGGTATGTCGCCGTGGCGACTACACTTTAAGGCTTCGCCTTAAAAATCCATTGTACTTTAAAAAGTTTCCTGCCTATTTATATGTTATTTATCAATAGTTAAAATTTTATCTACAAGTGAAAGCAATCTTAATTTATGATTTACAACAACAACTTTTGAATATTTTGCATTTTCATAAAGTTTTGCATCTCCCTCTTGAAATAAAAAAGTATCTGCATTTATTTTTAAATTAGCATAGCCATTCCCTTTAAAAGCAATAAATAAAATATCTTCCTTATTTTTATTCTTAAAATCTTCTATATTTTTTACCACATCTACATATTCAGCCACATCATTTTTATCTAATTTAACTACAATATAACCTCTTCTTCTAACTTTTATATTATAATCATAGCCAAGTTTTTCAACTGCCTTATCTACAATTTCATAATTTAATCTCATATAATCCCCTTGCATAAGAGAACGTGGGTCTATGGGAGCAAGTTTTAGATAAAATGCTTTTTGCTTTCTATAAGTTTGTTCTTTTGTAGCAGAAAGAAAAGTCAAGACTAAAACTAAAATAAAATTAAAAATCAGTAAAGTATATTTGATTTTTTTATTTTTTAAAATATTTTTCATTTTACTCAACTCCTTTCTCAAATTCTTTAACAAAAAATTTAATTATTAAATAGGCAAACAATAAAAGTCCATAAATTCTGAACATATTAAATGATTTTGTGAGCAATGTTGTATATGTATCGTGATAATAATATGTATATATTTGATAACAAACTAAAATATTTAATAAGCCTACTGTCCACTTATTTTGTTTGTAAGCATAAAATAAAATTAAGAAAATTAAATATCTACTCAACATAATAGACGGAGCAAAAAATTCAATTACAGCAATTATAACAGATAAGATTATTATACTTTTTATTGCCTCTCTCTTTAAATTTTTATTTTTTAATTTATCTTTAAACATAAAAAATATAACTATTACAGACAAAATCAAAATTAAAATTCCTTTTAAATAATCTAAAAATATAAACGATTTCAAATAATCAAGATACTCTTTCCCAAATAATTCAGCCAACCAATATGAAGATGCAAGTGTACATAAAATTGCAATAAGAGCAATATTATTTCCATAAAAAATTAAGTTTAATCTATTTTTACTTACACCTAAAATATTATTTTTATTTTTATTTTCTAAAATCAACTGCAAGAAAATTAAAACTAGTCCAAAAATCAAAATTAAATTCAAATAAACTTTTTCTGGATACATAGGAAAATATTTAAGTAAAACTGAAAATATATAAGCATAATTTGCTGGAAGAAAACACAAATCTAAAATTCTGCTTCTTCTAAAAAACCAAATTAAATTAAAGACTACTATATTAAAAGTATGAAAAATTAAAGAGTCATAAAAAATATAGTTCCCAATTTTATCTGATAAATACATATTTATAAAGGTCATTCCAAGTAGCAATGAAAAAAATTCTACTCTATCTTCTTTATTGAAATTTAATTTTTGTGGCATAATAAATGAAAAGCCCAAAGCTATTATTCCCAATATTAAAAATACAGTTTCCCCCAAGCCGAAATTAGAAACAATGTATCCAAAAAATCCTATTACAGAACCAAATATCAATATTTTTAAGAAATTTCCAACATAGTGAAAAATTTTCTTTATAAATAAATTTTCAATGCTAGGAGTATTTTTTACTAAAATTATTAAACTCGCTGCAAAAATAATTATTGAGCCAAGAAACATTAAAGTTGGATTGTAAGGGATCAAAATTTCAATGCTTTTGACAAATAAAGCCCAAGCAAATAAGCCACCAGAAATTATTGTAAGAGGTAAAATTATGATTTTTTTATAAATTTTTACAGATACAAAATAAATTAAAGCCATAATTATTGGGTAAGCAATTCTAATTCCCATACTAATTGGTAGGACAATTCTTCCCTGCTCCGTCCAAACATCTGAAAAATAAGATACTACTCCCGAAAAATTAAATAAAATATAAAATGGAATTATCAAAGAACAATAAAATAAATTATTAAATTCTAATTTATATTTTTTATTTATAAGTGGGTATAACAAAATTATCAGCCCTATAAATAGCATTGCTAAAAAAGTGCTTTCAGTTTTTGGGAAAAAAATTGTTGAGTAAAAATAAATTCCCAAACTAGATACTGTAATTAAGAGCGAAAACAAAGAGTAAGACAAAGTTAAAACTGTGGGTAAAATTAAAAATATAGCCCAGCTTCTAAAAAGAGTATATGAGTCTGCTCCCGTTTGGTAAATTTGCCCAAAAGTTGCAAATAAAGTTCCAACCATAAAGCAAGAAAAAAATAAAGATAAATTTTTATATTTTTCTTCTTTAAAATACATATACACAACAAATCCTGCAACGAGCAAGGCAGATGGTACTCCTAATTTTTGAAAATTATTCATAAGTTTCCAATTAAATGCTGTGAAACAAGTTATTGCTCCTATTAAAAATAAGAGTGAGTAAACTAAAAATATATTTTTTATTTTTGCTATCATTTGAAACTCCTTTTTTTATTTTTTATTTTAAAATTTTATTTCTGGGCTCGCCCGAGCTAAAGCTCTGCTCGCCTCTCTGGTCGGGGCGAAGCCCCGACACCCTTTTATAAAGATTATTTTGGGATTATTATGGACAACTGCCCATAATCAAATTTTCTCTGTGATTGTATATAATGTAATTTTCAATATTATACAACAATATTTAAAAACTTGATAATATTTATGATGTGAAGTAAAATAATAAAAGTGGGAAACTGCGGTTTGCTTTGCAAACCTGTTTCCCTTCTCTGCGAGGCTTGGGGC
>JAGYHM010000005.1 GCA_018457305.1 Fusobacterium sp.
AAGAAATTAAAATTTTATTTTCAGTTAAAGAAATTTCAAATTATATAATTGATACAACTCGTTTAAAAGCAACTGAATTAGAAGAAAAAATTAGAGAACAAATAAAAATAGATGAAAAAAAATTAAATGTACACATACAATCTTTTGGTTTTAAGTATGGTATTCCTCTTGATTCTGATTTAATATTTGATGTTAGATTTATGCCAAATCCTTATTATATTCCAGAATTAAAAGAAAAAAATGGCTATGATAAAGAAATTATAGATTATGTTATGAAAAATCATGAGAATTTAGAATTTTGTGAATATTTAAAAAATATGCTTTTATTTTTAATTCCTAAATATATTAAAGAAGGAAAAAAACATTTGACTATTTCAATAGGCTGTAGTGGGGGAAAACATCGTTCGGTGGCTGTGGCTAATAATTTATCAGAAGATTTGAAACACTTAGATTACTTAAATTCATATATAAATCATAGGGAAAAAAATGTTGGACATTGGTAGAATAAATATACCAAAATCTTCTGGTATTTATTTGATGAAAAAAAATAATAAAGTTATTTATGTGGGGAAGGCAAAAAATTTAAAAAATAGAGTTCTTTCATATTTTAATAAAAACCACGAAAGTTACAAGACAAGTGAACTCGTAAAAAATATTGATGATATTGAATTTATCATAACAAATAATGAACTTGATGCCTTACTTTTAGAAAATAATTTAATAAAAAAATATGCTCCCAAATATAATATTCTTTTGAAAGATGAAAAAACATATCCATATATAAAAATTAGCAACGAAGCCTTTCCTAATATAAAAATTATACGAACAACAAAGGCTTTGGACTTAAAAAGTGGAGATTTTTTTGGCCCTTACCCCTTTGGTGCTTGGAAGTTAAAAAATTTACTTGTAAAACTTTTTAAAATTAGAGATTGTAACAGAGATATGAAAAAAGTTTCTCCTCGGGCTTGTTTAAAATATTATATGAAATCTTGTACTGCACCCTGTGTTTATAAAGATATTCAAAAAAAATATATGGAAGATGTTGAGAGCTTAAAAAAAGTTTTAAAAGGAGATACTAAAAAACTTGTAGATGAATTTATAGAAAAAATGAATATTGCCTCTGAAAATATGGATTTTGAAAAGGCAATAATTTATCGTGAGCAAATCAAAGAATTAAAAAATATTCAAAATTCTAATTTAGTTCAGTATGGCAGAGAACTTGATGAAGATGTTTTTGTCTTTAGGCAAGTCTTAGATAAATTTTTTATTTGTACTTTGAATTTAAGAGAAGGAAAATTACTCGGAAAAACTTCAACTAAAATAGAGATTAAAGATAAAATTTTTGATAATATTTACGAAAGTATTTTTATGTCTTTTTATTCAAAACATCTTTTAGCAAAAACTATTATTTTAGATGGAGAATATGAAAAATATTTTTCTACTGTAACACAGGCCTTTGATAAAAATAATTTTTATTTTCCAAAGATAAAAAGTCGTAGGAAAGATTTAATTGAAATGGCTTATAAAAATTTAGAAAGAGATATAGAGGTTTTTTACAATAAAAAAGATACGATAGAAAAAGGAATTAAAGATTTATATTATAAATTAAATTTAAAAAGATTTCCTAGAAAAATTGAATGTTTTGATATTTCTAATATTCAAGGGAAAGATGCAGTTGCCTCTATGAGTGTATCAGTTGAAGGACGGCCTTCAAAAAAAGATTACAGAAAATTTAAAATTAGATGCAAAGATACTCCCGACGATTTTATGATGATGAGGGAGGTTATAGAAAGAAGATATTCTAAACTAGAAAAAAAAGATTTTCCCGATGTAATTTTAATTGATGGAGGTTTGGGACAAATAAATTCTGCTGGGGAAATTTTAAAAAAAATTGGAAAAGAAAATATTGCAGAACTTTTAAGTTTGGCAAAGAGAGATGAAGAAGTTTACAAATATGGAGAAAGTGAACCGTATAGGCTTAGCAAAGATACTGAGGCTCTTAAAATTTTCCAAAGAGTTAGAGATGAGGCTCACAGATTTGGTATAACTTATCACAGAAAACTTAGAAGAAAGAGAATTATAAGTTCAGAGTTAGACGAGATTGAAGGCATCGGTACTGTGAGAAAGAAAAAATTATTATTAAAATTTGGTTCTGTATCTGCAATAAAAAATGCAAGTTTAGATGAACTTTCTCAAATAGTTCCTTTAAAGGTTGCTGAAAAAATAAAAAATTTAAAATAAGAAAAAAATGAATTAGAATTTTATCTAATCCTTTTTTTTGACTCACCCGACCTAACATAACGGTCTGTTCACACTTATTTTGGGGGCTATACCCCCAATACCCCTTAAAATTATTTTTATAAAATCAAATAATAATTTAGTAACTTTCTCCCTCTAAATCTTCTAAAAAAATAGAAAAATATTTATCTAAACAATAAATTTTATTTCTTTTATAATTTGTAATTTCTATTAAAATACCCTTTTCTTCTAATTTTTTTAAAATTAAATTAACTGTCGGTAAACTTAAATTAGTTTCCTCTGAAATTTCTATTCCTTTTCTAATTGGAACACTATAAAAAGTTTGTAATACTTTTAAAATATTAAATCCATTTCCCCTTAATTCAAGTATCTGTTCTTCATACTCTTTTACAAGTGTTACAACTTTTTGAAATTTTCTTTTTGCTGTTTGTGCTGTCTGAATAACACCTATTAGAAAAAATTTAACCCAAGAAATCATATCATCTTTTTCTCTAACTTTAGTCAAAAACTCATAATAATCCATTCTATTTTTTTCAAAATAATCAGATATATAAAAACAAGGTTTTGAAAGAATATTTTTTTCAAGCAGATACAAAGGTATCATTACTCTTCCAACTCTACCATTTCCATCTGAAAATGGATGTATAGTTTCAAATTGATAGTGTAAAATTGCAATTTTTATTAAGTGAGGAATTTTCAACTCATCATTATGTATAAACTTTTCAAAATCTGACATTAACTCATCTAGCATATAGTGAGGTGGGGGGACATGTTTAGCATCTGATGGTTTACTCCCACCTATCCAATTTTGACTTACCCTATATTCTCCTGGATATTTATGTTTTCCTCTGACATTATCCAAAAGAATTTTATGCATATTTCTAATCAATCTACTAGAAAAAGGTAAATTTCCACTAGAAATTTCTTCTATTCCATAATTTAAAGCATTTATATAGTTATGTACTTCTTGATAATCATCTCTCTTTTCTGGAGATATATCTTCTATATTTAACATCTCTTCCTCAATAGAAGTTTTTGTTCCTTCTATTTTACTTGATTTATTTGCTTCTGTTCTAATGTGCATTTTAATATAAATATCTATATTAGGTATTAAGTCTGCAAAAGAATTCAAACTTCCCAACTCTAAGTTAGCTTTTTCTAACAACATATCTATATCTGAATTTTCCCATTTCCATTTTAGATTAACTTTATTAGGAACAAATGCTGAATAATAATCTTGTTTAATTTTATTACCTGCTTTAAATTTTTCAAAATATATTTGTTGCATTTTTACTCCCTTTCTAAATTTTTTCAACTTTAATAATTTCTTAATAAAGAGTTTGACCTTTTTCTTTATTATAAATTTTCTTAATAAAGACTTTGACCTTTTTCTTTATTATAAATTTTCTTAATAAAATTTTCAAGTGTTTTCTTTATTATATTTTTTCTTTTAAATTAGTTTATTTTTATAAAAATATTGCCATATACATAGGTAAATGTAAAACTCCATCCTTATAAAGTAAGAAAAAATCTTGTGTAGAAATTTCACACAAGATTTTGTTAAATATTTAAGGAAATTATAATTTACAGGGTTTGGGGCGGAGCCCCAAGCCTCACAGTGAGGGGAGACAGTGAGCATAGCGAATGCTATCTCCCTTTTTTATTTTGCATTTTCATACTCAAAAGCAATTTCATTTAATAATTCTAAACTTGCCGTTGCAGGATTATACGACCACTGCTTTTCAAATAAATCTTTTAATTTTTCTTCCATATTCAAATTACCAATGGCAATTGAATAGAATTTATTATCTAATTCTTTTGCCTTATTTATTCTTTCCTCAACTTTTTCATCAACTTCTTCCAAAAGAAAATCCGAAACCATAAGTATATCGGCTCTATTATATTCTTCTTTCTCTAGTAAATCTAACGAATAAGTTAAAGCAGGCAGGGCATCTGTTCCCCCATAAAAAGATTTTGTTAAAAAATCAAAAATTTCCGAAAAAGTAGAAATTTTATTAAATTGCATTGTTTCTATTTTAACGGAAAAATTTATCAGCATACATAATCTTTTTTGAGAAATTGCTCTTGAAATTAAAGAAAAACATATTGCCTTTGCAACTCTTTCACGACTTCCTGACATAGAGCCACTTGTATCCAAGCAAATTATTACTGGCCCTTTTTCTTCAACTTCCTCACTCTGATTTATCTCTTTTGTTTCTTCTTTTTTTATATCTTGTGAGCCTTGAAAATCATACATCATCAATTTATTTTCAACAAATTTCAAATCAAATAAAATTTGCATATCTTCTGAATTTAATAGTGATAATTCATTTGGAAGCACTGCCTCAATAGTATTTCCTAATTTCACTCTACTTATTTCTTCTTTTGAATTTATTTTAGGTATTGCTATATTTTCATCTGCTGACGAATGATTTTGTTTTTTTAAATTTTGATTATAAACTCTCATCTTCCCTAACAAATCACAAAGTTTTTGTATATCTTTATTGTTATTAAAAAACGATACCCATTTCATCAAAGTTTTCATATCACTATTGATAATATCTGTCTCTGTTAAATCCCACAAAACTCCACTTTCAAAATCTAAAAAAGAAATCATATTTCTAAGTTCTTTAATTTTTTTAATTTTATGTTCGTATTTTTGTGTAATTTCTTCTCTTACTAAATTTATTTGCTCTTCTTCCCATTCATCAACTAAAAAATCTAAATTTCTTCCCCATTCTTTTTCTACAAGTTCTGTAATTTCTTTATTAGATATTTTTTTCTCCCACCATTTTCTTTGAAAGGGTTGACCAGTTCTTAAACTTATATCTTCTAAAACATCTATTTCTTTTTCAGATACTTTCTTTTTTTCAAGATTTAAAAAATTTTCATAATTATTTACATCTTCATCAAAGGGAAAAACCTCTTTTATTTTTTCTTTTTTTTCTTTTAAATAGGATTTCTTCTCTTTTTCTATATACTTATTTAAAGCCTCATCATCTTCAACTAAAAAATTTGTAAATTTATTTTCAATTTCTGTTTCTATACTTTTTTCTATATTTTTTATAAATTTTTCAGATACTTTCATTTTTTACTCCACTTTTTCCGTTAAAGCCTTTATTCTTTCACAATTTAATTTTCTAAGTTCTATATCACTTATAAGTTTACTAATTCCCTCTATTGGTATTCTAAGTTCTCTTTCTGTTACAAAAGGATTTTCCATTTCCAATTTATATTTTTCTAATTGTATATTTAATTCAGTCAAAAGATTTTTACATTTTTCACTTAAATCTTCAACTTTTTTAGCTAAATTTTCTCTCAGACTTTCATCTATATCTATTCTAGGATTTCCTCTGTAATGTAAAATTTTAGGGAAAAATCTATCTGCCTGTTGCCAAGAGTTATTTATATAAAGTTTTATATTACAAGAACTAGGTGTTGTAAAATTACAACTTATATCATTTAAGATAATTCCATTTTTGTTAATAGGATTAAAATTATCTTTCGTTTTTCTATAATCTTTACTGATATAAAATTCAAGTTCTCCACCTGATTTTTTATCTTTTGTAATAATTTTAAAATATTCTTTTTCGTTGATAAGTTCAGTATTATAGACATCGTCTGTATAATAAAGTTTTTCTTTTATTTCTTCTTCTAATTTTTCAATTTTTATATCTATAAGTTTTAAATTTTCAACTAAAGTATAAGAGTTATTTCTTATTGTGTCTTCTATTATTTTATCAATTTTTGCCTTGTTATCTTCACTTGTCCACAGGCAATGTTTTAGCAATAACAAATCTGTTAAATTTGTCTTATCTCTATCACAAAAATATGCAGAAGCTTTTAGTAAATACGATATTTTTTTCCATCTTCTATCTGAAATATAATTTCCTAATTCAGCAAATTTCTTTTGGAAAATTTCTCTTAAAATCCAAATGATAGCCATAGTATCTTTTGTTATTTCAACGTCTTCTATTTCTTTCACCCATTCATCAACTTCTTTTTGATTTATTTTAATTTCGTCTGCTATTTTTATTTCGTCTTTTACTAATTTTGATTTTATTAAGGCTTCAAAATTTTGTTTTTTAATTATAGGTAAAACAAAAATTCTCATCAAAAATCTATCATATAAGGCTTCTAGTCCTTGATTTTGTGCTGGAACTTCATTCGAAGCTGCTATTATAACTTTTAAAGGAACTTTTTCAACAGTGCTTCCATTTTTAAAAGTTCTTTCATTTAAAATTGTAAGTAAAGTATTTAAAATAGCAGGACTTGATTTCCAAATTTCATCTAAAAATGCAAAAGTTGCAGTTGGCAAAAATCCCTCTGTCAATCTTTTATAATTATCTTTTTTTAATTCTCCTATTGATACTTGCCCAAAAATCTCATCTGGCGTACTGAACTTATGTAAAAGATATTCAAAATATTTTGGACTTTCAAAAATTTCACTCATTCTTCTAGCAATTAAACTTTTTCCTGTTCCGGGTGGTCCATAAAAAAATACACTTTCTTCAATCAAAGTTGCTAAAAGAGTGGGGCCAATAATTTTTTCTCTTTCTTGTAAGTTATCAGATAAGGCTTTTACAATTTTTTTTATTCTTTCTTTTCTACTATTTTTTTCTATCATACCCAATACTCCTTCAATATTTTTTATAAATAAAAATTAAATTTGATTTTAAAAATTTAGATAAGTATCTAAGAAATTTCTATATCCTCTAAAATAATTTTTAAAGGGGTGTCGGGGCGAAGCCCCGACATAAAAGGCGAGCAGAGCGTAAGCTCGTGGCGAGCCCAAATTATAATTTTCTTATTTATAATAAAAAATCCCGCATTAAATAAACGGGATTATATTTTTTTTATTTTTTTGCATCTCTCTTTGCTATGTAATCTTCAATAGCTTCCTTAATAGCCTCTTCCGCTAAAACAGAGCAATGCATTTTTACTGGTGGCAATCCACCTAGTGCTTCAATTACTGCCTTATTAGTAATTTTTAAAGCCTCATCTATTGGCTTATTTAAAATTAAATCAGTAGAAATTGAAGAACTTGCTATTGCTGATGCACAACCAAAAGTTCTAAATTTAACATCTGTTAAAATATCATTTTCTACTTTTATAAAAATTTCCATTATATCCCCACAAGAAGGATTTCCAACTTTTCCATATCCATCTGGATTTTCAATAACTCCTGCATTGTGTGGGCTCATAAAATGTTCCATTAGTTTTTCTGAATATTGCATTTATTTCTCATCTCCTTAAAAAATTTAAATCTTTTTTCTTAATTATTTTAAATTTATTTTATTATTTTCAAATGTATTCCATAATGGTGAAAGTTGTCTAAGTTTTCCTATAATTTCAACTAAACATTCAATTACATAATCAATTTCTTCTTTTGTATTATATTTTCCCATAGAAAATCTTATAGTTCCATGAGCAAATTCTGCTGGAACTCCCATAGCTAAAAGTACAGGTGAAGCTTGCAAATCATCTGATGAACATGCTGAACCAGAACTTACTGCTATTCCTTTCATGCTTAAACTTAAAAGTATTGATTCTCCCTCTAAATATTTAAAAGTTATGCTTGATGTTCCCGGTAATCTTTTTACTTTTTTTCCATTTATTGTTATTTCTGGAATTTTTTTAGAAACTTCTTCTTCAAAATAATCTCTTAATTCTGCTTCTCTTTTCCATTCTTCTTCCATATTGGCAACAGACATTTCTAATGCCTTTGCTATTCCTACTATATAAGGTACATTGGAAGTCCCTGGTCTTCTTCTTTGTTCTTGATTTCCACCAGTAATAACTTTTCCAAATCTAACTCCATCTCTTTTATATAAAACTCCCACCCCTTTTGGAGCATGAAATTTATGTCCAGAAAATGCTAGCAAATCTATTCCCATTTTCTCTGGATGAATTTTTAATTTTCCCATCGTTTGAACGGCATCTACATGAAATAAAATTTTTCTTTCTTTTGTAATTTTTCCAATTTCTTCTATTGGTTGAAAAGTTCCAACTTCATTATTAGCAAACATAACACTTACTAAAATTGTATCTTCTCTCAATGCTTTTTTTAATTCATCTAATTTTAAAACTCCATTTTCATCTACTGGAACAAATGTTATTTCAAAACCATCATTTGCTAAATCCTTAAAAGTATTTTTTACTCCTGGATGTTCTATATTACTTGTAATTATATGTTTCCCTCTATGTTGATAAGCCTTTACAACTCCTCTTATAGCTAAATTATCTGCTTCACTTCCAGAACCAGTAAAAATTATTTCACTAGGACTAGCTTTTAATATATCTGCAATTTTTTTTCTTGCTTCTGTTACTGCTTTTCCAGTTTCACTTCCAAACAAATGCATACTAAATGGATTTCCATAATAATCTGAAAAATATGGTAACATTGCTTCTAAAACTTCTTTATCTACTTTTGTTGTAGCGTTATTATCTAAATAAACTTTCATTTTTATTTTCATCTCCCTAAAAAAATTTTGTATCTAACTTTTTTATTTAACTTCTCACCTTATTTTATACCATTCTTTATTAAAGTTGTCAAGAATAAAATATGTGTATAAAACATAATTTTTAAGTCTATTTAAAATTTTCTATATCTTTAAGATGCTATTATTCTGTAAAAGTATTGGCTCGCCACGACCTAATGGTCTGCTCGCCCTTTTTTTATACCGTAATTACAAAATTCTGAAATTTCACATTCACTACATTTTGGTCTTCTTGCTATGCATTTATCTCTACCTTGCAAAATAATAAAATGTGAAAAATCTATCCACGATTTTTTAGGAATTATTTTCATAAGAGCTTGCTCAATTTTTATTGGATCTTGATTATTAACTAGACCAATTAAATTAGTTATTCTTCTAACATGAGTATCAACCGTAACACCATCTGCTAGTCCCCAAATTTCTCCCCTAACAACATTTGCAGTTTTTCTTCCAACACCTGCAAGTTTAACTAACTTATCCATATCTTTTGGAATTTTTCCATTATATAACTCTAAAAGTTGCTGACTACATTTTTTTATATTTTTTGCTTTATTTCTATAAAAACCTGTACTTCTTATTAAATTTTCTATTTCTTCAATGGGGAGTTCTGCAAATTCTTCTGGAGTGTTGACAACTTTATACATTTGTTCAGTAACAATATTTACTCTAATATCTGTACATTGAGCAGATAAAATTACTGCAACTAAAAGTTCAAAAGGGGTACTATAATTTAGGGCACATTTAGGGTGTCCAAATTTTTCCTCCAATTTTATTAAAATATTTTTTACCTTTTCTTTTTTATTCATATTTTTTTATCGTATCCTTAAAATTTTAAATTCTCACATAAATTATATTATTTTTCTTTTGGCTCGCCACGCTTCGCTGCTCGCGGGGGTGTGTCGGGGCGACAGCCCCGACCAAAAAGGCGAGCAGACCGTAAGGTCGTAGCGAGCCCTTTTATAAATATCTCCTATATAATTTATATTTAATTTTATTGTATCGTTCAATTTTCTTAAAATTAAAATTTGCCTTTAAAAATAATTTTTGTGAAATTAGATTTTCTTCTAAAATATAAGCAACAACATATTTTATATTTTTCGTATCTTCTTTTAATTTCTCCATACTCATATCTAGTAAATATTTTCCATAATTTTGAGCCCTATATTTTTGATTGATATAAATATTAACTATGGCTCTATTATTTTTTATTTCATAATTTATAAAAGAAATGAAATCTTTATCTTTATTTTCAAAAAAATATAATTTGTACTGTGGAGCCTCTATCATATATTCATACCATTTTTTATAAATATTCCACTGTTCTTCTAAATTTTCTGAAAAATATTTTTTTACATAAGATAAGTGTATATGTTCATATATTATTCTTATATCTTTCTTCTCTAAATTCCTTAAACTAATTTCATTCAAAACAAAATCTCCCAATTATTTTTTTATAATGTTAAAAAACTTCTTTTTCCCCAATTTTAAAAGTCCTGTTATTTCTTCATTAACTATAAACTTAGGGTCTGTTATTTTCTCATCATTCAAACTCATTGCATTTTGTTGCATAAGTCTTCTTCCATCACTTTTAGTTTTTAAAATTTTTCTTTCAACTAAAATATCTAAAAGCTCTTTGTTTAAATCTTCTGCACCTATTTCAATAGTTGGAGCATTTTCTAAATTATTCCCACTTCCAAAAAGAGCCTCTGTTGCTTCCTTTGCTTTTTTTGCTTCTTCTTCTCCGTGAATAATTTTTGTAATTTCATAAGCCAAAACAGTTTTTGCCTTATTTATTTCTGCATCTTGTAGTGCTCCCAATCTTCTAACTTCATCCATAGGTAAGAAAGTTAAAAGTGCTAAACATTTTTCAACATCTTGGTCAGCAACATTTCTCCAATATTGATAGAAATCATAAGGACTTGTTTTTTCTGGGTCAAGCCATAAAGCTCCTTTTGCAGTTTTTCCCATTTTCTTTCCTTCACTATTTGTAAGCAAAGTACAAGTCATTGCATAAGCTGATTTTCTTTCTTTTTTTCTAATTAAATCTACTCCAGCTATCATATTAGACCATTGGTCATCTCCACCAAGCTGCATAGTACATCCATATTTTTTATTTAAAACTAAGAAATCATAACCTTGCATAAGCATATAGTTAAATTCTAAGAAAGATAAGCCGTTTTCCATTCTTGATTTAAAACATTCAGCTGATAACATTCTATTAACTGAAAAATGTGCTCCAATATCTCTTATGAATTCTATATAATTAAGTCCCCATAACCAATCAGCATTATTTACTAAAATTGCTTTATCATCAGAAAAATCTATAAATTTTTGCATTTGTTTTTTTATACAAGAAATATTATGCTCTATATCTTCTTTGCTTAACATAGATCTCATATCAGTTCTTCCACTAGGGTCGCCAATTAAAGCAGTTCCTCCACCAATTAGTGCTATCGGTCTGTGTCCTGCTTGTTGCATGTGAGCCATAAACATCATTGCAATAAAATGTCCTACATGTAAACTATCTGCTGTTGGGTCAAATCCTATATAAAAAGTTACTCTTTCTTCTGATAAGGCTTTTTTGATTTCATCTTCATGTGTAAATTGTTTTAAGTATCCTCTCTTCATAAGAGTATCGTATACATTTTTCATTTTATTCCTCCTAAAATTTCTTTATATTATATTTTTTTATTTTTTCATTCGTTATATTTTATAATGTTTTTCAAATTTTTCAAATTTTTTTCTTATTTTTTTGCTAATTCTAAAAATTTATTTAAAAACTTTCTGAACCAAAGCATTGTAATTATTTTCTAATTCTTTAAGTGCTTCTTCTAATTTAATTTTTTCTTTTTCTATTGCCTCAACTTTTTCTGCAAATTTATTTTGTAAGTCTTTATCTGGTACTATAAATTCTAATTCTTGTAATTTCCCTTTACTAATCATACCTTTCATTGAGTTATTAGCAGAATTTTGTATGTATTTTTTAGTTAAAAGAAAAAGGACATATAAAAACATCGTTTCATATTTTAATGGAACAATAGCATTTATTTGTTGATTAAATGCAACTTTTCTATCTACAACAGCAACATTCCCAATACAACTTAAACTTCCTGCTATGCAAGTCATCAATATTGAATTTTTATCTGTAAATCTTCCCTTTTTTAAACCATCTTCCGATAAATATTCTTCTGCTCTCGTCAGAAAAGTACTTGGTGTATTTATATTATCCGATTTTATCCACTCAATATGATTACCGTAATTATTT
Organism: Fusobacterium sp.; assembly: GCA_018457305.1. The sequence continues at coordinate 12,025 of JAGYHM010000005.1, forward strand.
ACTTCTTTTCTACTAGGTGTATTTCCAGTTATAATATTAGAAGTTTCTTCTAATTTTTTAACTTCCCAACCTTTTTCATTTTTAACTGGGTCGCCAAACATATTATAAAAAGTTGCTTGAATTAAATCATCATATAATTTTATTTGCTCTTTTCTTTTATCAATTAAAGATTGAGATTTATCTAAAATTTCAACTATTTTCTTTTGTGTTTGTAGGTCTGGAACTGGAATTTTTATTTTTTCTAAATAAGTTTTTGAAATATGTTTTAAGCCTGCTCCCTTAAAACCATTTTCTAATAGATGAATATTCCCTTTTAAAAAAAGATAAATATATTTTAAAATAATTTTATATTTATTATTATTTTTTAAAACAAAGCAATCGGTAGAAGTTGAAAATTTACCATATGAATGATGTACACTTGCACTCCCACCTGTTCCAAAGATTAGAGCTTCTTCCTCAAATTCATAAGAATTAAAATATTTACTTACGGTAGAACTTGAAGTATAAAATAAATATTTTCCACTATCTAATCCTTCCCCTGCCTTAATCTTAGATTTTTTTTGAAATTCCAAAATTTCACCTATATTTTTCCATTCCATTTTATTTTACCTACTTTTATTTATTTTTTAAAAATACAGATATATTTTAACATATTTTTGTAAATTTTAATTTCACTTTTTATTTTTTTTTAATATGATATAATGAAAAAAATGAGAAAAATATTTTGAATTAAATAAATTTTTTGGAGTTGATTTTAATGAAAAATAATTTAATTGAAATTGATTTAACTGAAAATATACAAAATTTAATTTACACAATTAGAGGACAACAGGTTATGCTTGATAGTGATTTGGCTAAACTTTATCAGGTGGAAACAAAGCAATTAAATCGTCAGGTGAAGAGAAATTTAGATAGATTTCCAGAAGATTTTTGTTTTCAATTAACAAATGAAGAGTTTGTAAACTTGAGGTGCCAATTTGACACCTCAAGTTCAAAAGATAATTATGGGGGACGAAGATATAATCCTTATGTATTTACAGAGCAAGGAATTTCAATGTTAAGTTCTGTTTTAAAAAGTAAAATGGCTGCAGAAATTAGTATTAAAATCATAAGAACCTTTGTTAAGATGAGAAAATATTTACTAAGTAATGGAGAAATCTTTGCTAGATTTGATAGACTAGAGTTAAAGCAATTAAAAATGGAAGCCAAACAAGAACAAGCAGATAAAAAAATTGAAGAAATTTTTAATTATATTGCCAGCAAACAAGAAATTAAACAAAAAATATTTTTTGATGGACAAATTTACGACGCTTTTTCGCTTATTATAGAAATAATTCAAAAGGCAAAAACTGAAATAATTTTAATTGATAATTATGTAGATATAGAAACTTTAAATATTTTATCTAAAAGAAAAGATAAAATTAAAATAAAAATTTATACTAATAAAAAAACAAAATTAAATAAAACTGAAATAAATAAGTTTAATGCTCAATATAAAAATTTATCCGTGGATTATATAGAAAATTTTCATGATAGGTTTTTAATTTTAGATAAAAATCTTTGCTATCATATAGGGGCAAGCATAAAAGATTTAGGTAAAAAATCTTTTGGAATAAATAAAATAGAAGATGAGAAAAATATTAAAGACATTTTAAATAGATTATAAAATAATTCCCCTCCATCGGAGGGGAATTAAAATTTTTTTATTAAATTTTAATTTTAAAATTTACTTCTTTCTATGTCGTCATATTTTCCTAAATATGCTCCCTCAAGAATTTCATCTGCTCTTTGCCAAACTTCTGATTTATCTTTATGGTAACCCTCAACAACAAAATAAGTAAAATATTTTCTTAATTTATCTTTAACTTGTCTATCTTCCCACGATAATAAATTTCTTTGAAAGGCATCACAAAAACCTCTTACACTTCCACGGTTATAAAGTTTTTTTCCATCAATTAAATTTTGACAGAAATTATGAACATAGCCTTCTGGATTTAAAGTTGTATAAGCCACAACTTTTTCTGTATGTTTTTCAAAGCCTTGCATTTCAAAAACAATAAAATAATATTTAATTCCTTTCCAATTTTCATATCTTTCTTTTAATTTTAATTCTGGAATTGCTTTGTCATAATATTCTTCCGGATTATGATGAGCAAATACTTTTCTGTAAGTCAAGAAATTTGTGTATGTTACACCTTGTTCTAAATTATCTATTTGAGTAAGACTTTCCATTTTTCTAATAAAATCACTATGTTCATACTTAAAGTCAATTTCATTATATGTTAATTCTTCTATTATTAAATCATAATATTTTTCATTTTCTTTAAGTGGAATATCAAGATATTCACTAACTTTATTTTTATATCTTTCTTGAGCATTAGAATCAACTGGAGTATCGTTTTCACAAATTTCTGCAGCCAAAACAAAACTATCATCTAACACAAAAACAAATTGATGATCATCAATTTTATATTCTTTTATATTATGTCCTTTACTATAAATATCTTCCTTAAATTTTTCAAAAATAAATTCTACTGTTCGTAACGGTAAATATAACATTCTTTTTCAATCCTCCTCTATATTTAATATCGTTCCTTATAATAATTTCTTTTGTATTATATCATATTTTAAAGAATTGACAAGGGAGTATATCTTAGATGCTAGCATAGTACAACCCCCTCAAAAATATTTTTATAAAGTTTAATTTTTTTACTAAAAAGGGTGTTGGGGTGAGTCAAGAAATAAAATAATTCCCCTCCGGTGGAGGGGTGCCCTCAAGGGCGGGGTGGTTATAAAAAAAGGCAACTGAGAAAACAAATCTCACTGTTGCCCTTAAAAATTATAAATTTTTTAATTTTCCTTTGTTTTTATAAAACTACAAAGCACTCCCACAACTAAAACTGGAACAAGCCAAGTTAATCCCAAATTAGAAAGTGGTAAAGCTGTATATATTTTTTGTAAAAATTCTGGTGCTTTAAATCCCATAACACCCCACGCTTCATAAGCTCCTATAAGTAAAGCAACTGCTGCTGTCCCTTTATAAACAAAATGATTTTTTATTTTAAAGAAATTTAAAAATATTAAAACTATTGTTACAGGATACATAAGTATCAAAACAGGTACAGCTACTATAACAATTTGATTTACTCCAAATAAAGCAAATAGAAAACTTACTACTGTTGTAACAATAACAACTTTTGCATACGAAACTTTGAATAATTCACTAAAATATTCTCCCACACTTACTATTATTCCAATAGCAGTTGTCAAACATGCCCCAGCAACACAAATTGCTAAAATTATATAGCCAATCCTTCCTAATAAATTAACAGAAATTTTTACTAATAAATCTGTATTTTTAGAACCTTCAGCTAAAGCTATATTTCCAAAAGTTGAACCTATGTATGTTAAACCAATATACACAAGAGCTAAACCTATTGAAGCTATAAAACTTACTTTTAAGAAAAATATTGTTTCTTGTTTTTTAGTTAATTCTCTTCCATTTCTTATTGCCTTTAAAATAACACTTGCATAAACAACTCCTGCCATTGCATCAAGTGTTTGATAACCTTCTGTGAAACCTTTTTTAAACGGTAACTCAAAAGTTTTTTCAACTGTTGATAAATCATTAAAGAAAGTTCCTTTTACTAAAATTATAGTAAGAACTACTAACAATACTGGTGTTAAAATTTTCCCTATTCTATCTACAACTTTACTTTCACTTAAAGCAAAAAATAAAGATGCTCCAAAATATATAAATAAATATATGTATTTCATAGTAGGCGTTGTAAATCCTGCATGAAAAAATGTTACTTCATAAGCTGTTGCCCCTGTTCTTGGAATAGCAAGTAAAGGCCCTATTGCAAGAATTACTGACATACTATATATTTTTGCAAAAAGTGGTGAAACTTTATTAGAAAAATCATCTAACTTTTTACCAGCATTTCCACTTGCAATAATTGCAAGTAAGGGAAGCCCTACACCTGTTAATATAAAACCAAAAGCTGCCATTTGCCAATTAGTTCCCAAATCATATCCAAGGATTGGTGGAAATATTAAATTCCCTGCTCCAAATAACATTGCAAATAATGCAAATCCCATCGTTACTACATCTACCATACTATACATATCTTTTCCTCCATTATATTATTTCTTAAAAAATTCTGCCCACTCGGATTCTTTAAATGCTATTAAAACTCCTTTTTTACTAACTACTATCGGCCTTTTAATCAGTTTCCCATTTGATGCTAAAAGTTTTATACATTCTTCAACACTCATTTCAGAAATTTTATCTTTTAATTTCATTTCTCTGTAAACTATTCCACTCGTATTAAAAAATTTCTTAATTTCTTTTCCACTTTTTTCAAAATATTTTTTTAATTCTTTTTCTGTAGGTGTATTTAAAACTATATCTATGTTATCAAATTCAATATTTTTTTCTTCTAACCATTTTCTAGCTTTAACACAAGTACTACATCTAGGGTAATTTATAAATTTCACTTTTTCCATAAATCATCACTCCTTTAATTTGTATTAGCTTTTATTATAACATAATTTTTTTTAATCTCTAAATTTTTTCTAAAAAAATTTTATTTTTTACTACTTTATGAACAAAAAGTTTTTTTATTTGGAATTTTTTTAAATTAAAACTAGATATTTTCTATTAAACATTATATAATAGTAGAAATAAATTTTTTTTATTGAATATCTATTGGAGGAAATATGATTTTATCTTTTTATATTCTTATAGTTTTTTTAATATATTTATTTTTTTCTTTTGTATATTACAAGAGAACTGTTAAGAATTTTATAAACGAAGAATTAAAAATTATAACAGGTTTAAAAAATAAAGAAAACCTTGATAATTTACATGAAAATATAAAATCAGAATATGAAGAAACTCTCAATAAAATTATAACTCAAGGGAATGAACTTGAAAATTCTCTTGTTGAGCTCAAAGAATTTAGAAATGAACTTGATGTAACATATAACACTCTTGTTTCTAAATCTTCTCAATTGGAGTATTCAAATCAATTACTTGAAATGAGGGTAAAAAATCTCTCTAATCTAAATCAAATTTCGAGAAGTACCTTGTCAATGTTTGATTTAGAAAAAATTATTGATACGGTTGCTGATGCTTATTTTATATTAACAGCGACTCGTAGAATATCTATTTATATTTGGGAAAATGGAACATTAACTAACAAAAAAATTAAAGGTGCTATTGATTTTTCAGATAATGCTTATTACCCTTATGAATTTTTTATAAAATTTACTGAAAATGATTTTAATAAAATTTATGCTGATTTAGGAAGAAATATAACTACTTTAAATGATGAAAAATTATTGATTTCACCTCTTAAAGTGAAAAATAAAGAAATTGGAGTTATTTATATTGTTCAAGATAAAAATAAATTATTAAAGTTAAATAAAGAAATGATATCTGCACTTGCTATACAAGCATCTATTGCTATTGAAAATGCAACTAATCACTCTGAGCTGATTATAAAAGAAAGAATTTCTAAAGAATTGGAACTGGCTTCTTCAATGCAAAAACAAATTTTGCCAGAATCTATAAATAATCTTATCGGTTATGATATTGCAACTTATTTTAGTCCTGCCAAAGAAATTGGTGGAGATTATTATGATTATTCTTTAAAGGATAATATATTTTCAATCAGTATGGCAGATGTAAGTGGAAAGGGAGTTCCAGCAGCATTTTTAATGGCTCTATCTCGTTCTATTTTAAAAACTATAAATTATATTTCAACTTATGGACCAGCAGAAGAATTAAATTTATTTAATAAAATAATTTTTAAAGATATCACAGAAGATATGTTTATAACTATTATGAATGCTAACTACGATTTAAAAACAAATATACTAACTTATTCAAGTGCAGGACACAATCCTATACTTATATATAAAAAAGAAACTAATAAGATAGAAGTATGTGGGACTAAGGGAGTTGCAATTGGTTTTATAGAAAATTATAATTATAAAGAAGAAAATATTGATTTTAAAAATGGAGATATTGCAATTTTTTATACAGATGGTATTATTGAAGCTGAAAACAATAAAAAAGAATTGTTTGGAATAGAGAGATTAAAAGAAACTATTTTAAATAACTCTAACTGTAATGTTAATGAATTAAAAGAAAAAATATTAGAAGCAATAAATAATTTTAGAGGAGAGAAAGAACAAAATGATGATATTACTTTCTTAATTCTAAAATCTGTTGCCAATAACTAAATTAAGAATTTAAAAAATTGAAGGAGAAAAATGAATAATAAAGTATCAATTGGTGGTCAAGCTGTTATTGAAGGTGTTATGATGAGGGGAACTAAATTTTTAGCAACTGCTGTCAGAAAACCTTCTGGAAAAATAGTTTACAAAAAAACCAATATAATTGGAAATAATAAAGAATTTTTTAAAAAACCTTTTATAAGAGGTGTAGTTATGCTTTTTGAATCTCTTGTAATCGGAGTAAAAGAATTAACTTTTTCTGCTAACCAAGCAGGAGAAGAAGGAGAAAGTTTATCAGATAAGGAAGCCATCTTAACAACAATCGTTTCTTTATCTTTGGGGATTGGACTTTTTATAGTTCTTCCTTCTATTATTGGAGGCTTTGCTTTTCCCAACAATAAAATGTATGCTAATTTAGTTGAAGCCACTTTTAGATTAGTTGCCTTTGTTGGCTATATTTGGGGAATATCTTTTTCAAAAGATATTAAAAGAGTTTTTGAATATCACGGTGCAGAACACAAGTCTATTTATGCCTACGAAAATGATATGGAACTTACTCCAGAAAATGCAAAAAAATTTACAACTTTACACCCAAGATGTGGAACAAGTTTTTTATTTATAGTAATGTTTATAGCAATTATTGTATTTTCTATAATAGATTTTATTTTACCTGTTCCAACAAGTTTAATGGGGAAATTTTTTCTTAAAATTATTTTAAGAGTATTTCTAATGCCACTTATTGCAAGTTTATCTTATGAAGTTCAAAGATATAGTAGTAAGCATTTAGATAATCCTTTAATAAAAATAATATCTTTCCCAGGACTTTCATTACAAAAAATTACAACTAAAGAACCAGATTTAAAAGAATTAGAAGTTGCCATCGTGGCAATAAAAGTTTCTCTTGGAGAAACTGTTGATAATGCAGAAGAAGTTTTTGAATAATTTTACGAATTTAAGAGGTGGTAAAAATGAGATTAAAAAATGAAATTGAGTATGTTTTTAGAATTTTAGATTATTTATCAAGGCAGGGTGTAGATAAAATAGTAACATCTGCAGAGATATCAAAACATGAAAATATTCCTCATCTTTTTGGAATTAGAATCCTTAAAAAAATGGAAAAAGAAGGGCTATTAAAAATATTTAAAGGCTCAAAAGGTGGATATCAATTAAATAGAAATCCTAAAGATATAACTTTAAGAGATGCCGTTGAAACAATTGAAAAAAATATTATCATAAAAGATAAATCTTGTAAGGTTGGAGTAACTTCTTGTGCCATTATCTTTGATGCTTTAGAAGAAGTTGAAAGAAATTTTTTAAATAATTTAGAAAAATATAATTTTGAATATGTTGCTTGTTGCCCTGCAATAGATCCTAAAAATAAAAAATAAATATAATATTATTTTAAAAATCATCACTTAAAGTGGTGATTTTCTTTTTATAAAATTATAATTTTCTTAAATATTAAAACTGCGTTCGCTTTCTTAGTTTTTCTTTAAAAGTTTTGCTCTTTTAGAAAATCTTAGATGCTTAACGAAGTGGTAGAGTACGCTCGCTGTTTCCCCTTCATGTGGGGGCGGTGCTCCCTCTCCCCCTTTTATAATTTTTTAAGAGGGTGTCGGGGCGACAGCCCCGACATAAAAAGCGAGCAGGGCTTTGCCCGTGGCGAGCCAAAAAAGTCAGATTATAATTTCCTTGGATATAAAAAAGAGATAGTCTACAAACTATCTCTTTTCTATATAAATTTATTTAATTATTTTACTTTTGCTATTTTGTCTGCTAAAGTTTTTCCAACTTTAAATTTAACAACACTCTTAGCTTTAACTTTCATTTTTTTACCAGTTTGAGGATTCATAACTTCTCTAGCTTCTCTTTTTTTAACTTCCCAAGAACCAAATCCTATAAATCTTACTCCTTTAGTTTTAACTAATCCTTCTTCAACTGTTTCTAAGAAAGCACTAACTAATTTTTCAGATTCTTTTAATTTTAATCCACCTTTTTCCGCAAATGCAGCAACAAATTCCTTTTTTGTCATTTTCTAACCTCCATATTTTTTTTTTTTATGTAAAACACTAAGAATGCACTAATTTTACTTATGTTAAAATTTTACTACAATTTTTTTACTATGTCAAGCAATAAATCTATATTTTTAAATATATTTTTTAAATTTTATTTTAATCAAAAATTCTTGTTTCAATATTAGTTATATTTGACCTTTTTTTAAACAAGTAAATGCAATAGGCAAATAGCTCCTATAAATAAAAGAGATAAATTTATCTTTTTAAATTCTCCAGTAGTTATATGAACTATAATATATGCTAAAAATCCTAATGCTAATCCTTTACTAATACTATAAGTTAAAGGCATAGTAAATATAAGTATAAATGCTGGGAATAAAGTTTTTAAATCTTTAAAATCTAATTCTGCAACTTGTTTAAACATATAAACTCCAACTACTACAAGTGCAGGAGCTGTTGCATAAGCTGGAACAATTGCTACAAGTGGCGAAAAGAATAGAGCTAATAAAAATCCTAAACCTGTTATCACTGATGCTAAACCTGTTTTTGCTCCAACTGAAATTCCTGCGGCTGATTCCACATAAGAAGTTACAGTTGTTGTTCCTAATAATGCTCCTATTATTGTTGAAATTGCATCTGAATAAAGCATTTTTCCTAAACCTTTTATTTTCCCTTTTTCATCTACCATTCCTAATTCTTTCGTACAACTTATTAGTGTTCCAAGAGTATCAAACATATCCACAAACATAAATGAGAATATAGGCCCTATTAAAGAAAACTTTAATGCTCCTAATACATCTAGTTTGAATAAAACTGGTGCCATGCTAGGTGGCATTGAAATTACTTTTTCTGGTAACGAAACATCTCCAAATAAAATTCCTAAAATAGTTGTAACTATTATTCCTAATAAAATTCCACCTTTAATTCTTTTTATTTCCATAAAAATAATTAAAAATAAGCCTGCTAAAGAAATATAAAGTGTATTTGTAAGTGGCCCCATACTAACAAAAGTTGCATCATTTTTAACTACTAAGCCCATAGCTTTTAATCCTATAAAAGCTATAAATAAACCTATTCCTCCTCCAGCTGCTAACTTTAATGTCAAAGGAATTGCATTTGCAATTTTTTCTCTAATTCCACCTAAAGACATTATTAAGAAGAATACACCTGAAATAAATACTATTCCTAGACCTACTTCCCAAGGAACTTTCTTTTCCATAACCAAAGTAAAAGTAAAGAAAGCATTTAATCCCATACCTGGTGCCAATGATACTGGCACATTTGCAAAAAGTCCAGATATAGCAGAACCAATAAAAGCTGCTATACATGTAACTGTTATCAATGCCCCCTTATCCATTCCAGATATTGAAAGCAAAGATGGATTTACAATAATTATATAGGCCATTGCCAAAAATGTTGTAACCCCTCCTATAACTTCCGTAGAAACATTACTACCTCTTTCCGTAATCTTAAACTGCTTGTCTAAAAAACTCATCATTCCTCCTTTTAATATTAAAAATTTTTAACTTTATCTATAAAAAATTTTGGTACTTCTAAGTCTATTTTTATATTTCTATTTTTAATTTCTAAATAATGAGAGAATAAGAACATCTCTTGTTTTTCACTAGTTTTTTTTCCATATTTTTCATCTCCAATAATAGGATGATTTATTTCGGATAATTGAACTCTTAATTGATGAGTTCTTCCAGTTAATAATTTTGCTTCTAACAAAGTTATTTTACTATATTTTTTTATAATTTTGAAGTCTGTTATTGATTTTTTATAATTTTTTTTCTCTGTATTATGAGAAATAACTTTTTCTTCATCTTTTTTTAAATAAATTTCTAGTCTAAAATTATCTTTATATTTTTTTTCATCAAGAACACCATAAACTAAAATATAATATTTTTTTTCAATATTATTATTTCTAATTTCTTCTGCTAATTCTCTTGCAGTTCTTATATTTTTTGCTCCCAATAATAAACCAGAAGTCAATTTATCTATTCTATTTACAAAATTTATATTCTCATTTTGATAGTAACTCCTATATTCTTCTAGTAAACTAATATCGTGTCCACTGCCTCTATGAACAACATCTCCACAGATTTTATTTATCACAAATAAATTTTCATCTTCATAAACTATAAAATTTTTCAATTCTTTTTTTCTAATTTCGTTTAATTCAATAAAATCTATTTTATTATCTTCAGCTAAACCAAAATTATAGTTACTATAAATTATAATTTCATCTTTGAGTTGTATTCTGTAATTTTGAGAAACTTTTTTATTGTTTACTTTTATTTTTCCTTTTCTTAACATCTTATACATATCAGATAGATAAATTTTTGTCAATTTTTTTCTAATAAATTTATCTATTCTTACATTTTCATATTCACTATCAACTACAAATTTTATCATTTTTTTCTCCAAAATTCTTTTTATTTTATCTAGTTCCTCTATGTATTCTAACACTTTGAACTATTCCTAACATTAGAAAAGTGAAAACTAGGGAACTTCCTCCATAACTCATAAGTAAAAGTGGTAAACCAGTAACTGGCATTATTCCCATTATCATTCCTAAGTTTACAAATATATGAAAGAAAAAAATTGTTGCTATTCCATAACATATAAATTTCCCAAATTCATCTTGTGTTCTATCTGCTATATAAATTATTTGAGCCAGCAAAAATAAATATAACAAAACTAAAATAACTCCACCCATAAAGCCTCTTTCTTCTAAAAATACTGAGCCTATAAAGTCAGTATGAGATTCAGGCAAAAACCTAAGTTTTCCTTGAGTATTATTTAAAAAACCTTTTCCAAAAAGTTTTCCAGAGCCAATAGCAATTTTTGATTGAGTTATGTTCCAACCACTACCCAACGCATCTGCTCCTGGATTTAAAAAAGTATTTACTCTTTTTAACTGGTAATCTTTTAAAAGAAATTTATAAGCTATCGGTATAAAGCCTATAAAAGAAACCAGAACGGTAGCAATAACTTTCCAACTTAATCTATTTATAAATAAAAGTACTGCATAGATTAAAATTATAACTAAAGATGTTCCCAAATCTGGCTCTAATGCTATTAAAATAAAAATTGGAAATATATGAAAGAAGGATAAAATTAAACTTTTAAATCCCATATATTTCTCTGAATGATTTACAACTAAATAATTTGAAAAGGTAAAAATCAAAAATAATTTAGCAAATTCTGAAGGTTGTACTGTAATAATTTTTAAATCTATCCATCTTCTTGCTCCTAACCTCTCAGTTCCTATTACAAAAACAGAAGCCAACATTAAGACATTAAACAAATAGATATAGAGTGAATATTTAGCATATTTTTTATAATCTATAACTGAAGCTATTACAAAAACTACACTTGCTATGCCAAACCAGATTATTTCTTTTACAAAAAAATTTCCACCTTTTATTTTCGTTGCACTATATATAGTTGATAAACTTAATGCAAAAATTAAAAATATATTTATAACAAATATCATTTTTATTTTAAAAATTTTTTTAATTACTGTACTTTTCAATAACATTATTTTTTCCTTTAAAGTTATATTATTTTATGGGAAGCTACTCCCAAAAATAATTTTAATTTTTTATATTAAAATTTATTTTCCTGTATGTCCAAAGCCACCTTCTCCACGCTCTGTTTCATCTAAAGTTTCTACCTCAACAAATTCTATTTGTTCAACTTTATTTAAAACAAATTGTGCTATCCTTTCATTTGGCTCTATAGTATAATCATCTTTACTTAAATTAACTGCTATAACTTTTAATTCTCCTCTGTAATCACTGTCAACCGTTCCAGGAGAATTAAGCATAGTTATTCCATGTTTAATTGCAAGTCCACTTCTAGGTCTAACTTGAACTTCATATCCTTCTGGTATAGCAATTTTTAGTCCTGTTGGAATTAAAACTCTTTCCAAAGATTTTAATAAAATTGGTTCTGTAATATTAGCTCTAACATCTAAACCTGCTGAACCTTCTGTTTCATATTTTGGTAAAACTACTCCTTCTTCTCTTACAACTTTTACTTGAACTTTTTTCATTTTTCTAACTCCTTATTTTTTAATATATATTAAATTTTTTAAGAATACACAACTATATATTTATAAGTCTCTACCTCAAAAATTCTAAAATAGAATAAAGGGGTTTGGGGCGAAGCCCCAAGCCTCGCAGAGAAGGGAAACAGTGAGCGTAGCGAACGCAGTTTCCCCATATTTTATATATTCCCAACAATAGTATGAGAATAAAATTCTTCATTAAAAATAAATTCTGCTGCTTTTTTTATATCATCTAATGTAACATCATTTATTTCTTTTTTTATTTCTTCAATAGATTGTATTTTCCCAAAATTTAAATACGAACTAGCAAGTCTACTCATTCTTGAACCACTATTTTCTAAACCAAAAATAATTGCACTTTCATATTTATTTTTTGCTTTTTGTAATTCTTTTTCTAAAATTCCATTATTTTTAATTTCTTTTAATTCTTTTTTTATTATTTCTATAACTTCTAAATAACTTTCTTCTGTTGTCCCTGCATAGATAGTTAGAAGTCCACAATTTTTAAATCTTGTCATATAAGAATAAACTGAATAAGCAAGTCCCTTTTCTTCTCTTATTTTTTGGAATAATCTTGAGCTCATTCCCTCACCTAAAATATTAGAAATAATCGCAACTGGATATTTCATTGGAGAATCATTTGAAACTCCTCTTGTTGTAAAACAAAGATGAACTTGTGCAGTTTCTTTTTTAATAATATTTTTTCCACTATTTATTTTATATGAAAAATCTAAAACTCTTTCATCTTTTTTTTCTCCAATAACTTTTAGTTTATTATTTAATTCTTCAAAAATATATTCTTCATCAATATTACCAGTAGCAACTACGACTATATTTTCTGGAATATATCTCTCTTTTAAATATTTTAATATCATAGCCCTATCTATTTTTTTCAAACCTTCAACAGTTCCTGAAATAGAATTTGAATGTATTCCAGAAATTGCAAATTCTATTGATTTTTCGTGAACAACCTCTTCTGGTATATCTTCATACATTTTAATTTCTTCTATAATTACATTTCTTTCTTTTTCAATATTTTCTTCTGTAAAAGTTGAATTTAAAAACATATCAGTTAATATATCTATTGCAACATCTATTTTAGTTGAAATTAGTTTAATATAATAGCAAGTTACATCTCTACCTGTATAAGCATTTATATTTCCACCTTGAAAATCAACATATTCAGAAATTTCTTTTGCAGTTCTATTTTTAGTTCCTTTAAACATTAAGTGCTCTATGAAATGTGAAATTCCACTTTCCTCTTTTGTTTCGTTTATTGCTCCAGTTTTCACAAAAAATCCCATAGAAAAAGTATCAATTCCTGTTATTTTTTCTGTAATTAGTGTAATTCCATTTTCTAATTTTTTTATTTTTATATTTTCCATAAAATACTCTTATTCCTTTCGCTTATTTTTGGCTCGCTCGCTTCGCTGCTCGCCTTTCTGGTCGGGGCTATCGCCTCGACACCCTCTCAAAATATTTATTTTAAAAATAATTTTTAAGGGAGATTGGGGGCGAAGCCCCCACGAGAACGGGCGGCAGGAGATTTATCTCCGCTGTCGCCCCCTTTTAATATACAGCTTTATTCATAAAAAATAAGCCAATCAATAAGTAAAATATATTTG